>NZ_PNCN01000004.1:0-62596 GCF_005886135.1 Pseudoalteromonas sp. S4741
CAAAGATCAACACGCCCTAGTTGCCTACCAATTATAAGTTGCCGAAATCATGGCATTACGCGGTTTTCCTGGGAAGTAACGCTCGCCAGTAAAACTGGTGTAATCGGCGCGCTCAGCGTAAGCAGTGTCTGTTAGATTTATTATTCGCGCACTGAGTAATAAATGTGGGCTAATTTGCCACTGGCCGCGCAAGCTTAAAATATCGTGGCCTTGATATTCATGTAAGTTTTCAGGGTCGGTAAAGTAGCGGCCCACATAGTGCCATTGCAACGCAAGACTAATACTCTCGTTGGCTTGCCAGTTAAAATCGATATTAGCAACCTTTCGAGGTGCGGTATCAATATCGTTACCTTTAATATTAATGCTGCCAATAATTTGCTCATTCGAGTACGTATGCTTGGCATAGGTGCCTGCAAAATTAACAGATAAATGCTGATTAAAGCTATGCGCTAATTCAAGCTCAATACCGCGATGCCGAGTTTGGCCGTCATTAACAGTAAAAAAGTCACTGTCGCGGTAGATGGTATTGTGCTTGCTCATCGCATACATCGATAAGCCATAGCGAGTATTGTTGTACATCCCTTTAATACCCACCTCAGCATTATTAGCTATTTCTGCGTCTAAGTCGGCAGTACTTTGCTCGCGCTGTAATTGATAGAGTTCAGCCGCTTGGGGGGCTCGATAGCCTCTTGAAAAATTAGCGTATAATGTATTGTTAGTATTAAGCTGATAGCTCACCCCGAGTTTTGGCGAAAGATTACTAAAGCTGTTTTTAGTGCTTTCGGGGCGGCTATAACGACAGCCACCAAAACCACATTCGTTGCCATCCTCTTTTGTACGCCCTGCAAGCATATTATTTTGATAGTCATATTGCATGTGCTCATAACGCAGCCCAGCGGTAATAAGCCAGTCATTAAGCTGCCAATCAATAGCGGCAAATGGAGCGTATAAGGTTGCATCGACTTGGTAATCGTAATGTTTACCTTGCGGCACAGTGGCCACTAAAAACGCAGAGCCTTGGGTGGGGTTATCTTGGGTTTGTAAAAAATCGGCTTGGGTAAACTCACCATCAAAGCCAAGCTTTAAGTTCGTATTGTCGTTCACATAATGTTGATAAAGCGATTGTAGGCCAAACCCCATTTGACTGTTTTTTTCGAGCGGAGTACCGGGTAAAAAGTGTTTGAAAAAGTCCATGCTTTGGTCACGAATATAAGGAGTAACAACCAGTGTGTTCTCACCTAATTGCCAGCTTGCTTTACTCCAAGCCCTAAGCGAACGGGCTTTTCTAAAGGCGTCAGGATCAAAATTTTGCTGTGCAATATCTTCATCTTTATAGCTTTGAAAGCCACTAATATACCCTGCGGTTTGTTGGTCTAAGTCGGTATAGGTCAACCCCGATATTAAACTTAAGTTGTTGTTAGCGTACCGATGTCGCACATTTATTTTTTGTTGTTTAACGCTTTCATCATCTCGGTAACCGCCATCATCGGTAAAGCTGGCATTAATACCGAACCCTGAATTATCCATAGCATGGCCTGCACGCAATTTATAGCGAGCATAACCGTAAGAGCCATAATCAACACCCAGTAAACCACCACCTTGGGTTGTGTCTGGTGTAATGACGTTAATTACGCCATGCACTGCATTTGAGCCATACAGTGCAGAGCCTGGGCCTTTTAATACCTCAATACGCTGTGCCATTTCGCTATGTGCTTCAAACAGCTCATTAATATTGCAAAACCCAGCTGCACGAAGTGCAATACCATCTTCAGCAGTTAAAATCCCTCCACAAGCCCCCGTACCAGAAAGCACCTGCGAGCGCAGGGCGGGTAAATATTCTTGACCATTACCACGTTGTATATTGGCACCTGCAACGCGTTGCAGTGCTTCTTCTACATGGGTAGGGGCTATAAGCTCAAGTTGTGATTCGCTTAATACACTGATCACCAAAGGTAATGGGGTGGAGAGCGCTTCACTACGTGATGCTGTGGTGGTGATACGTTCAATTGATTGCGCGGTATCTTCAGCACACGCACTATTAATTAAACTTAACTGACTGCATAACAATAAAGAGGGTAAATAGTAATATTTCATAAATTCCAGCACATCGGCAAGTTGATAAGTTTAGGGTAGGGGAGTTTGTGAATTGGTTAAAGCACACTCAACCTATAAACCCGATAAGTAATCGATAAAACAATACAAAAAATACCCGGAAAAACTAAAGTGAGCACTGAGTAATGTTTAAATAGCAATACGCCCACCACTCCACCGGTTAAAAAACCGGCAACAATTAATGTAAAGACCAAGCATTTTCTATTGTCAAAAGCTTCTCCTTTTAAGGCTTTACCAAACATCAAACCCAAATCGGTAAAAATACCGGTTAAATGAGTAGTACGCACTACAGCACCGCTGTAGTTAGTGGCTAAAGCATTTTGTAAGCCGCAGGCGGCAGAGGCGAGTGTAAGTGCGTAAGGATATGAATGTTGAAGTAGCTGTGCGCTTACCAGTAGTAAAATACCCTCAATAAATAAGAGCGTATCGTAATGGCGTCCTAACTTAAGTGACCCGCCTGAGAGCATTAAGCCTGTTAATGCCGAGCCAAATATAAAGCTCAGTACAATCGCAATTAAAAATAACGCTGCATTGATGTTGGTAGTAAGTTCAATAGCTAATGAAGTCACCGACCCCGAAACATGAGAAATTGCTTGCTGTTCAAACCCTAATAAACCTACTGCGTTTACCATACCGGCAATAAAAGCGAGGGTAAACGCACCATATTCGACCCACTTAGGTAGTTTTGTAAACATCCTTTTAGCTCCGGTTTCAGTGTGTAGATTAATCATACACTTAATTAAAGTTAATAAATGAAAAGAGGTTATATTTTTAACATCACAAGCAAGTGATGATCGCTAAATTTAACTTTTGCGTATCAACAGAATTTGGAATAAATATGTTTAACCAAGAACAGCAATCACGCATTATAGAAATGGCATGGGAAGATAGAACACCGTTTGAAGCCATTGAAAATCTGTATGGGCTAAATTACTCTCAATTAGTTAATTTTATGCGTGACCACATATCTAGTGGCTCATTTAAAGTATGGCGTAAACGCCATGCCGGGCGTAAAACTAAACACCTAAAGTTGCGCGACCCCGCGATTATACGCAGTCATTGTAAAACACAGTACAAACAGCGCTAACTTTAGGGTTTCATGTGTTGTTCAGGCTTAAGCGTTAATAATCTTCAGTAATAACCACACTGGAGAACAGCCATGAAAACATTAATCAGTATTTTATTAATGGTTTTTGCGCTAACGGCAACAAACGCATTTGCTGTACCACACAAAGACAAACATGCAGGCAAGCATGCGAATAAACACGCAAACAAGCATCACTGGAAAAAGCAAAAAAATAACCAATACCATAATAAAAAATGGCTTTCTAAGAAACAAGCCAAGCAGTTAATTCGTCAAGGGTGGACTCCACCAGGGTGGCACAGATCTTATCATCAAGGTGATATCCTTGAGCATGACATTTATAAGCGTGCTAGAGTAATAGACCGAGAAAGAGACACAGTGCGAGTTGAAATTGATCGCACTATTATTCACCTAGTGCACGACACTCGTGAAATACTCTCTATTTTACAGCGCTATTAGGATTTATAAATGCTCACTGTATTGGTCATAGTTACTGGCTTGTTGTTATTAATAACCTTATTACCCCTGTCATACAGTCAGCATTACTTGATACGAAGTTGCGACTTTGTGCGTTTGCAGGTGTGCTACCTAGCAAGCGCTGTAATTATCGTTGCACTAATAGGTATGTGGCAAATCGACTTAATTGCATACTCACTCGTAGCGGTGGTCGCTTTTGTTATTTTAGTTTTGCAAGCTAAGTGGATTTATCCCTACACTTGGTTTGCTAAAAAAGAAGTATTAACAGCGCCAAAAAGTAGTGATCATAGCATCAGAATCTTATGCGCTAATGTACTGATGTCGAATCGACATAGTGAGCAGTTAATTAACTTAGTCGATAAATATCAGCCCGATTTACTTATCACCTTAGAAAGCGATAGCTGGTGGCAAGATAAGTTATCTGTGCTTAAAAAAAACTACCCTTATCAAGTACAGTGCCCAAAAGATAATCGTTACGGCATGCATGTATTTAGTAAATTTAACATACTCGATGCACAAATTTGTGAACTCATAGAAGATAATATTCCCTCTATTCATATTTTATTTGAAAACCACCAAGGGCTAAAAATGCAGGGGCATTTTATTCATCCCGCGCCACCAAGCCCAACAGAAAAAGATTCATCGCGTCCGCGCGATAGCGAACTAATAATGGTGGCTAAAGCGCTTAAAAATCCAAGCCGCCCAACGATAGTCGCCGGCGATTTAAATGATGTAGCTTGGTCACGCAGCACCCGTTTATTTATGCAAATCAGTGGCTTTTTAGACCCACGTAAAGGACGGGGCTTTTATAACACTTTTCATGCTGGTTACTTTTTTATGCGCTGGCCGCTCGATCACTTATTTCACTCTACAGGTTTTACTGTAAAGCGTATCAAACGTGTTGCTAAATATGGCTCCGATCACTTTGCTCTGCTTACCGAACTTGTTTATGAAGATGCTAATCAGCAATCACTCGAAACAAAGCCCAGCGAGCTTAAACAGCAAGACATACAAGAGCTTGCTATGAGCAAAGCCGATAAACGTAAAGTGCCTAGGTTTGAAAAAGGCTAGATTAAGTACAGGTGTTAGGTTAAAGGCTTTAGGCGAAAGGCAAAGTTAATACATTAGGGTCGTGCTTTTAAATTTGCGGGATTTTATATAGCGAGCTATTTAGTTGAGTGTTAATTAACAAAGAGATTCATTATGTTTAATAAAATTATCGACTTTTGGTTTACTGAGCTTGAGCCAAAGCAGTGGTGGCAAAAAGACGAGGCGTTTGATTTGATGATTGAGGCTCGTTTTGGCCAATTACACCAGCAAGCGAGTGCGAGTGAGTTATTTCAATGGCGTGAGAGTGCATTAGGCAGCCTAGCTGAAATTATCGTGCTTGATCAGTTCTCGCGAAATATTTATCGTGACAAGCCAGCATCATTCGCCTGTGATTCAATGGCTTTAGCGTTAGCACAATCGGCCATTAAAAAAGGGTTTGATAAGAGGTTGACGGATGAGCAGCGAGTATTTTTGTATATGCCTTTTATGCACAGCGAATCGCAGTTAATTCATAAGGAAGCAGTCCGGTTATTTAAGGCGTTAGGTATTCAAAATAACTTAGACTTTGAGTATCAACATAAAGCGATTATCGATAGATTTAATCGTTACCCGCATCGTAATAAAATACTGGGGCGGGAGTCTACAGAAGAAGAACGCGAGTTTTTAAAACAGCCCAATTCAGGTTTTTAGATTTATCAGGCAAAAAACACCGCGCTTATTACAAGCGCGGTGTTTAGTTTTATTAACCAGATACCTGATATTAGCTATTAATCATGATGCTTTTAACATTCACAAACTCGCGAATACCAAAGCCGCCATGTTCTCTGCCATAGCCACTGTCTTTAACACCGCCAAATGGTAGGTTCGGTTGTGCGAGTCCGTAACCGTTTATGTTGATCATACCGGTATCAAAATGCTTTTTAGCCAGCTCAATGGCTTTTTTCTCATCTTTTGAAAAGATACCGCCGCCTAGTCCATAACGGGAGTCGTTGGCAATACGCATAGCGTCGTCATTATCTTTGGCTTTAATCAAAGATGCCACAGGGCCAAATAATTCGTCATCATATGCAGGCATCCCTGGTGATAAATTTTCTAGTACTGTAGGTGGGTAGTAATAGCCTGTTTGCTGCGGAATTTCGCCGCCTACAATTACTTTTGCGCCTGCATTTACCGAGTCTTGCACTTGCTGATGAATTTTGTCGCGTAAATCTTCTCGTGCCATAGGGCCCAGTTCAGTATCTTTATCCATAGGGTCGCCCATTTTAATTGCTTTAAATTGCTGGCTCAGTGCTTCTTTAAAGTCATTGTATAATGAGTCAACTACCACAAAACGCTTGGCAGCCACACAGGTTTGGCCATTGTTAATAATGCGGCCCTGCAAACAGGTTTTAACTGCCAGTGCGAGGTCAGCATCATCAAGTACAACATAAGCGTCATTACTACCCAGTTCTAGTACGGTTTTTTTAACGTGCTTACCGGCCTGCTCAGCTACTTTTTTGCCTGTGCCATCACTTCCTGTGAAGGTAACGCCACTAATGTGTTTATGAGAGATAAGTGCGCTGGCTGTTTTTCCATCAATTAGTAAGTTACTAAAGCAATGCTCAGGGAACCCAGCTTGTTTAAATAAGGTATCTATTTTTTCAGCCATACCAAACACATTGCCCGCGTGTTTTAATACCGTGGTATTACCCGCCATAATATTTGCGGCACTGTATCTAATAACTTGATAAAGTGGGAAGTTCCATGGCTGAATACCTAGCAACACGCCAGTGGGGCGATAACTTATAATTGCACGACCGCCATGCATATCGCGTTCTTCGTCGCTCAGCATATCGGCGCCATGTTCTGCGGTATAACGGCAAATGTCAGCACAAAGCTGCACTTCTTGAAAGCCTTGTTCGTACACTTTACCCATTTCTTCGGTCATCAGTTTAGCAAGCGCTTCTTTTTGCTCTTCAAATAAAGAGGCTAGCTTATTCAGGTATTTAGCGCGCTCAGTAAACGAGGTTAATCGCCATGTTAAGTATGTTTCATGAGACTTTTCGATCACTTGTTCTGCTTGAGCTTGAGAAAGCAGCGTATAGCTATTGATGACTTGCTCAGTTGCTGGATTGATCGTATCTACTGTGTTACTCATTTTACCTCCTAACAAATTATGTAATAGGGTAGGTGCAAAACCAAAGCCAGTTGGGTGATAGTTTATAATAGTTCATAACTTTTTGTTAATAATGGTTTTTATATTACTTCATACAAAAATCTAGATTTTGTTTGTTCGTTGTTTTTGCTATGGTTCTGTAAATACTGCAAGTTGTTGAAAAAGTTACAGGGAGTAGTTAGATGATACAGTCATTGTTTAATATCGATTTACCTCTTATTCAAGCGCCCATGGCGGGCGTACAAAGCGTTGAGTTGGCTGCAAGCGTTTGTGAAGCTGGCGGGCTAGGGTCGTTGCCTTGCGCTATGTTAACGCCAGCACAGTTAGTTGAACAGCTCGACATGCTTACTCAAAAAACAGATAAACCATTTAATCTAAACTTTTTTTGTCACACGGTTACAGATTACACCAGCCAACAAAAGCAGCAATGGCATAATATGCTGACCCCTTATTTTGCAGAGTATGAAATTGATCCGCAAAGTTTAACCGCAGAGGCATCCCGTCAGCCTATAAACCAAGCCGTTGTAGATATTATTGCTCCCTATAAACCTGCAGTTGTGAGTTTTCATTTTGGTTTACCTGAGCACGCTATTGTGGCGCAAATAAAAAACTGGGGCGCTAAAGTAATTTCAACGGCGACCACTTTAGATGAAGCTATTTGGCTCAGTGAAAATGGCGCTGATGCTGTTATTGCTCAAGGTTTAGAAGCTGGTGGGCATCGAGGGCATTTTTTATCAATGGATTTAAGCTTGCAACAAACCACTGAGCAGTTAGTTAAGCGTTGTGTTGAGCATTTATCATTACCGATTATTGCTGCAGGAGGTATTGCAATGCCAGATGATGTAAAGCATATGAAAGCGCTGGGGGTAAGTGGAGTTCAAGTTGGTAGCGCTTATTTATTATGTAAAGAGGCAAAAACATCTGCTTTACATCAGCAAGCTATTTTAGAGCAGGCTCAAGATAGCACCGCGCTTACTACTTTGTTCTCTGGTCGAGCCGCGCGGGGTATTCAAAACCGCGTCATGCTCGAGTTAGGTACTATGCCTGAGGGCGTGCCTTCGTTTCCTCACGCTAGTAGCGCAATAACAGCATTAAGAACATGCGCTGAAAAAGCAGGCCAAAGTGATTTTTCGCCTTTATGGTGTGGTCAGAAGTATGTGCCTAGGGTGGGGGTATCAGCTGCGGATATTACGCATATTTTAATGGAAAAATGGTAATGTTTAATGTCTGACAACCCACTTTTATCGCTTGGCGATAGTTACGAAGTGCTTATAAATAAGCTTAAATCACAATTGGCAGGTATTTACCCTCAACAGCTTGTCGCGCGCAATACCGTGTTATTGCCCCAAGGCGATGTACAGCGTTATGGCTATTTAATTATGGAGGGGGTTTTAGGTGCTATTCATGATGATATTGATGGCGGGCAAAAATGCAAAGAGTTTTATTTTAAAAATGAGTTTGCATTGCTGTTTGCCAATTGGATGACCTCAAGCCCCGCTTTTTATCAATTAAAAGTAATTAATGAGGCAAGTGTAATTAAAGTACCGCTAACACTATTTGAGCAAGCACAGTACCAACTCATTAAGCAGCAGCTCATTGCGCAGCAACTAATATTTAAAGAAGCCAAAGAAGCATTTTTATTACTCAACAGCCCCGAGCAGCGATACTGTTACTTGCTTAAACATAAACCGCATTGGTTGGCGCAGTTAAGCTTAAGCCAAGTGGCTATGTATATAGGTATTTCGGCCATTTCGTTATCACGAATTCGTAAGCGACTTAACTTAAGTTAAGTGCTGTTTATATAAAGCACTATACACTCCTCATTTTTATGCCTTAAGTGCCTTGGAGTGTTATGTTTTTAATTGCCCAATCATTGGTTGCCGTCGCGACTTTACTCGACTTAGCTTCATTTCAGTTTAAGTCCCGACGCATTATCTTATGTTGTTTATTTACCTCTGTGTTATTAACCTCAGTCCACTTTTTTATTTTGGGTTATAACAGTGCCGCCTGCTTAATGCTTATTGCCGCGTTACGTTATTTTTACTGCATATACTTTAAGCATACTTGGGTCATGTTTGGATTTATGGCAGTGAGTTGTTTAGCCGTTTATTTAACATGGCAAGATTGGTTTAGTGGCTTTGCGCTGGTGGCGACATTAATACAAACCATTGCTTCATTTCAAAATAGAGACTTGCACTTAAGGTTATGTATGGTGGTGGGAACCTCTTTTTGGATAACGCATAATATTTTTGCTGGCTCCCCTGTGGCAATAATTATGGAAAGCCTATTTTTAAGTAGTAACTTATTTGGTTTATATCGATTTTATATTAGTAAAAAAAAGTCTTGCTGAACCTCAAATAGGAACGTAAAATGCAGCAATGTAAACTTATTAAAAGAACTGTTTGGCAATTTCTTTTAATAAAAAGGTTTCTCGAATAATCGACAATCCTTGTTTATCGCTATTAGCTAATGTGCGTTCGTTGTGAGCTATCGCCTCAAAAATATTTACCCATTTAGCTTGCATACCATTTTGTTGCTCATAGTGCTCAAGCTGTGCTTGGCCGAGTTGTTCGTTAATTTCGCATACATAACAGTATGACTTTATATGAATAATATCAAAGTCATCTTTGTACCAAGGACGATATTCTTCATAGAGGCCAAACTCACTGCAAATTTTTATATTTTGCGCGCCAGTTTCTTCATTAAGCTCTCTGATAAGTCCTTGTTCAATGCTTTCATTTGAGTCTATGCCACCACCGGGTAAACTGAAATCGTCATAGCGCTGAGTGTACATTAATAAAATATGCTGTTGTTTAAATACAATTGCGCGAGCAGTAGGGCGAGTAAACTGACAACCATGAGTAATATTAATAGTGGGGTGAATAGTGGTTTTTAATAAGCGCATAACGACTCCAACAATAAAGGTAAATTATATCAGCTGGTTATATTAATTACTTCATTGTTAAAAAGTAATTAGCTGCAAAGCTTGTTAATTTCAGCGCTTATACATATATCTTTAGTTATAATAGCGAATTATAAAAAAATAAAATGTCATTGTTTTGACCATGCTCTGTATATCTTTCATTTGTTGAAAGGGGTGAGTAGAATAATAAAAAAGCATAGGGATTAATCATGTTAAATATACTTTTAGTTGATGACGACATCGAATTTAGTGATGTTATTTGTCACATTGTTGAGTTTCTTGGGCATAATATTCAAACTGCAACCAGTTTAGAAGAAGCGCATCAGTGGTTTGAGAATAATTCCTTTGATCATATATTACTGGATTTCATGTTACCCGATGGTAGCGGCTTGCACTTATTAGATCATTTGAAAATGATTGGTCAATCTCCTAAAGTCACGCTTATTTCAGGGCACCCATCGGTTAAGGGGATTTTAGCCGATATGTGTGAGCCCAATGTAACGCATTTATTAAAGCCGCTGCAGCGAGAAGATTTAGAACTGGTTTTAAATGGTTCTAAAAAAACTGTTAAAAAAGCTAAGAAAAACGCTATCACCCATCATTTTGATACCTTAATTGGTGAATCTGAGGCAATGCAAAAGCTCTATACTATGATAGAACGTGTTGCTAAAACACAGGCTAACGTAATGTTAGTAGGTGAAAGTGGTGCCGGTAAAGAAGTGGTTGCACAAGCGATTCATAATGCCAGTCAATGCGAAGGACCTTTAGTTGCTAGCAACTGTGGCGCCCTTTCAAAAGAGCTTATTGGCAGTGAATTATTTGGTCATGAAAAAGGTGCCTTTACAGGGGCGATAGCCCGCAAAGAGGGCGTGTTTGAACAGGCAAATAATGGCACCTTATTTTTAGATGAAGTCACTGAAATGCCCATTGGCATGCAGCCTAATTTATTGCGCGTATTAGAAACAAAAAAAGTAACAAGGGTAGGTGGCAACCGAGAAATTCCAACTAACTGCCGCGTTATTTCTGCGACCAACCGTTCTTTAATCGATTTAGCCCAAAATAATATTTTACGTGAAGATATTTACTTTAGGCTTGCCGTATTTCCTATTGATATACCGCCATTACGTGAACGAAAAGACGATATTCCATTACTGGCAAAAGTTTTTTTAGAGCAGTTAAATGACGAAAATGGCACTGCTTTTAGCTGGACGAACGAGCAACTTAAAGAGCTTCAAACGTACGACTGGCCAGGTAATGTACGCGAACTTCGTCACGCTATTCACCGCGCTTTTATTATGAGCGATCCACAAACAAGCGATGTGGCACTGCCAAATAACCTAGAGTCACCTTTTTCACGAGTAAATAATCAAGCTCAGGAAAATCAGGTTTCTGCAGGGCAAACCATTGAAGAAGTTGAAAAAGAGCTTATTCATGCAACACTCGATAAAGTACAAGGTAATAAAACATTGGCTGCACAAATGTTAGGTATAAGTACTAAAACGCTTTATAACCGCCTTAACGCATATGGTGGCATTGGCGAATATAAATAAAATAACATGAGGATAGTATGGCATTAACTAAACAAATAAAGCCTTTAAACGAACTAGTACATGATGCGCGAGCACCGTTAAATCGTATTTCAATGAATGCTGAGCTTATCAAGCTAGTACTTGAAAACGATATGCCCGTCGAAAAAGCACTCGAGGCACTCGATAAAATAATTGTTAATTGCCAAGCATGTAGTGACAGTTTACAGCTTATTTCAGACTCAAAATAATAAAAACCAGGACGATAAATGATTAAACGCAAACAGCAAGGCAAAGCAAATGTTATATGGGCGTTATTTATCTCCATAATACTATGCATTATTGTAGGTAATGCATTTTTAGCGGTTAATACCATACAAGGCTTAACGCGTACTCAGCAAAGTTTAGATAATACTAATATGCTAAGTACAGCCATTGAGCAAATGCATCTCTCTGTAGTGCAGGCTGAATCAGGGCAGCGCGGGTATTTATTAACGCAGGACGATGATTACTTAGTTCCCTATTACGATGCGATTGCACAAATTGAATCGCAAACCGATTATGTTCGCTCTTTAAACTCTGAAATTGAGGGGCAAGCTGAGCGTATTGCAACGTTAATTTTATTAGTTGATAGTAAAATTGCTGAGCTTAAAAGCACAGTTCAATTAGCATTAAATGACAAAGAAGAACGTGCAATGCTCATACTCAACTCTCATAAAGGGCGTGACCTATACCGAGAGATTCGTGTACTTGTTAATGATATTCAAGATCGAGAGCTGTTATTTAAAGTCAGTCACTTTTCTAAATTAGCGCAAATAAAAAACGAGGCAAAAATCACTTTTGCAATTACAGCCATCACGAGTGCTTTACTTATTGGTGGTATGTTTTTACTTGCGCGGCTTAACTTAAAAAATGCGGCGGTATATCGAGCTGAGCTCGAAATGCAAAACGAAACCTTAGCCAGTAAAGTGACCGAACGTACCCAAGAACTTACGTTATATTCTGATGAGTTAAGTCGCAGTAACCGTGAGTTAGAAGAGTTTGCTTTTGTTGCCAGTCATGACTTGCAAGAGCCGCTGAGAAAAATTCAAGCATTTAGCGATCGTCTTGAAAGCATGTTTAAAGACGAGTTAGGTGAAAAAGGAACTGACTACATTGCTCGAATGAAAAATGCTGCGCAGCGCATGTCTAATTTAATTAATGATTTATTAGAGTTCTCTCGAGTAACAACTCGAGGTAAAGATTTTACCGACACCAATCTAAATAGCATACTTAATGATGTTTTAAGCGATTTAGAAATAGCCATTAACGAGTCTAATGCGCAAGTGATAACGGTTGATATGCCAATCATTCAGGCTGATCCGAGTCAAATGCATCAGCTGTTTTTAAACTTAATTTCAAATGCTGTTAAGTTTAGAGCGCCTAACGTAAACCCTGTTATTGATATTAGCTTTGAACGAATTAGCGAGTTTAGTGAAGACCATAATAGTAAAGTAAGTTGGCATGTTATTACTGTAAAAGATAATGGTATCGGCTTTTCAGCTGAGTATGCAGATAAAATATTTGTGCCATTTCAGCGTTTACATGGGCGTTCTCAATATAAAGGAACCGGCGTTGGATTATCTGTATGTCGCAGAATTGTAGAGCGACATGGAGGAACTATTACAGCAATAAGCACCCCTAACGAAGGCGCAACCTTCATTATTAAACTACCTGTGGATGCAGAGTTATTCACATTACAAGGAGAGGCATAATATGCCATTAACAAACGTAAAACCCATTACCATTTTAATGGCAGACGATGATGAAGATGATCGTTTATTAACCCAAGATGCTCTCGCTGAAAGTCGCGTTTTAAATGAATTACACTTTGTTGAAGACGGTGTAGAGCTTTTAGAGTATTTAGAGCGTACAGGCAAGTTTGAAGATAAAACCCTGTCACCAAGACCTGGCTTGATTTTACTCGACTTAAACATGCCGAGAATGGATGGACGTGAAGCACTTCAAGCGATTAAAGCCAACCCTAATTTAAAAGGTATTCCCGTTGTTATTTTAACTACTTCAAAGCAAGAAGAGGATATGGTTAAAGGTTACGATTTAGGTGCGGCGTCATATATTACCAAGCCAGTAACTTTTGATGGTTTAGTTGAGTTGATGAAAACGTTAGGTAAATACTGGGTTGAATTTGTAGAGCTACCAAGCACGTTTAACGATTAAGCATATAATTAAAATAGGAGACGCTATGTTAGCAAAGGCAACGAAACTGCTATTGGTTGAAGATGATGAAGATGATTATATTCTTACTCGTGACTATTTAGAGCAGCTCAGTTCCCATGTGTTTAACATAGAGTGGATAAGCTCTCCTGAGCAGGCAATACATGTACTAAGTAAAAATGAGCATGATATTTGCCTGCTTGACTATCGCTTAGGTGCCTCAGATGGCTTAAGTGTTTTAAAGCAAGCGATTAAGAATGGCTTTTGTGGGCCTATTATCATGTTAACGGGGCAATCTAACGATGCGCTAGATTCGGCTGCGCTTGATGCTGGTGCGGTTGATTACTTAGTTAAAAGTGAAATGAGTGGTAGCCGGTTTGCCCGTTCTATTCGTTATGCTTTAGCGCGCCGCGATGTAGAAGATGAGCGAGTTGAACGTTTAAAAGCGGAGGCTGAAAACCGTTCAAAAGACCGCTTTTTAGCGCATTTAAGCCACGAACTACGAACTCCCTTGTCGTCTATTTTAGGCTATACCGAACTACTTATGCTCAGTGATTTTAGCAAGCAAGCTGAAAATGAGTTGGGTGTTATTTATCGTAATGGCAAGCACTTATTGAGCTTACTGAATGATGTTTTAGATTTATCTAAAATTGCAGTCGATAAGCTTGAGCTAAGCTTAGGGGATGTTAATCTTGATAGCCTAATGGCCGACGTGTTTACGCTAATGCGTGTATCAGCCCTTGATAAAGGTTTATCATTAAAATTTGAATCACTGGAGCCTTTGCCATTAGTTATTCGTGTAGATGCTACTCGGGTTCGACAAATTCTCATTAACCTGATCAATAATGCGATAAAATTTACCGAGCAAGGCGAAATTATCGTTAACGCATGGACAGAGACGGTGGCTGATCGTGAAATGCTCTTTTTTAGCATTAAAGATTCAGGCTTGGGTATTGCTCCAGAAAAACAAGCACTCATCTTTAAGCCTTTTGAGCAAATTGCCGATGTCGAGTCGCGCTCAGTAGGTGGTGCAGGCTTGGGATTAGCTATTTGTTCTGAGCTACTTAGTCGTATGCAGGGCACCATTTCATTAGATTCTTATGTAGGTGAGGGCTCAACGTTTACCATTTCCTTATACCCTGGTGATATCAGACAGGTAGAGCGCAATTTATTAAAACTTGATTTAACCCCCAACATGCAGCAAAAAGTAGCGCCATGCGAAGTAAGTGGCAAAGTGTTGGTGGTGGATGACTTACGCGATTTACGTGTGTTAGTTGGCCATTTAATTGGCTCAGCGGGTGCTGATGTAGATTATGCTGATAATGGCAAACAAGCGCTTGATAAGGTTAAAAAGCAACTCGCAGAGGGGCGCGCCGCTTACGATATTATATTTTTAGATATTCATATGCCGGTGATGGGTGGGAAAGAAGCTGCCATTGAACTTAGAAAGTTAGGGTTTAAAGGGGCGATTATTGCTTTAACCGCGGCCACCATGAAAGGTATTCATAACGAACTAACCGCGCTAGGGTTTGATGATATGATTGCTAAACCTGTGGATTCCAACTTACTTTACCAATGCTTAGAGTCAGCGCTGGGGAAAAAAACACAACGTGTTTCATCGATACAACCAACGCCAAAACATAATACTAATATAAAGCGTTTTTTATTAGTGGAAGACGATGCTGATGCCGCACAAATAACTCAGCTTTTATTAGAAAGCTTGGATGTAGAAACCACTATTGCAACTAGTATAGAGGCGTGTTGTACAGCGCTTAAACAAGACAGTAATTACGACAAAGTATTACTCGATATGCATTTACCCGATGGTTCAGGTTTAGAGCTTGCTGGGTTTATTAAAGAACACTATCCCGATATTCAACGAGTTATTATTAGTGGAATGGAGCCTGATGCCGTACACATTAGGCAGCTAGAAATAGAGCAAGTTTTGCTTAAACCAATAAACTTGGCGCTATTAAGTAAACTTGTTTAACGCCACTATTTGCCAATTTATATAATAATTAGCTAGGTAATATTAACGACTGATTGGCGTATGACTAATTCGGGCTGAAATAAAGTTTGAATAGGCTGTACGCTTTTTTGATATACAAGGCTCAGTACCCACTGTGCAGCTACTTTACCCATTTCATCTATTGGGTAATTAATAGTGCTTAAAGGGGGGTATACATGGCGGGTAAAGAACACGTTATCGTAGCCTATTATTGAAAGTTGTGCGGGTAGTTCACCCGTGAGAAAGTGATTCATGACATTGCCGAAGAAGACAAGGTGTGTAACTGCTGTGGTAATGAGTTGTATAAAATGGGTGAAGACGTCAGCGAAAAGCTCGACTTCGTCCCCGCAAAGATAAAAGTCATTGAGCATATTCGCCCAAAGTACGCGTGTCGTGAATGTGATAAGTCAGGGTCGAATAACAGTATTAAACAAGCCAAGATGCCAAACATGGCCATCAACAAAGGCATGGCCACGTCCAGTTTGTTAAGTCAAATTTGACAAGAGTCGATGTTCAAGCAATACGGCATTGAGCTTAGCCGTAAAACCATGAGTGACTGGGTACTCGCATCCACTACCTTGTTTGAACCGCTGATACAACGACTGAAACACGCGTTACTTAAACAGCCTGCGATACATGCCAATGAAACGACGGTCAATGTGCTCAACGCCGACAAAGTAAAAAGTTACATGTGGCTATATTGTACCGGCACGGATTCGCCATCGGCTATAAATAAACACAACCCAATACCAAACATTGTGCTTTACGACTATCAAACCAGTCGGGCAGCTTCCTGTGTGGTTAATTATCTGGATGACTATTCGGGCTATTTACAGGATGATGGTTATCAAGCGTATGCACAAACGCAATCAACACTCGTTGGTTGCTAGGCCCATGCACGTCGTAAATTTATAGAAGCAAAACACGTGCAGGGTAAAAACAAGACAGGCAAAGCCGACGTAGTCTTGAGTCTCATTCAAAAACTGTACGGCATTGAATCAAAACTCAACGATAAAACACCAGCACAAAAGCATGAAATAAGGCAAGAGCAAGCGAAACCTATTATCGATAAACTGCATAAATGGCTAGAGCAAAATCAGCCACGTTTAGTCGGGAAAACCAAGTTAGCAGAGGCAGCAACCTATCTCGCTAATCAATGGCATAAGCTTATAGTTTACCTTGAAAATGGTCAGCTTAATATCGACAATAACCGCGCCGAGCGCGCTATCAAACCATTTGTTATCGGCCGTAATAACTGGATGTTTAGCCAAACCTCACGCGGCGCAATAGTAAGCGCTCACCTATACAGCATCATCGAAACTGCAAGATCCAACGGCTTAACGCCATTTGATTACATCATGCATTGCCTCGATGAGCTTTGTCAGTCTGAGCCAGACATAGAACAATTATTGCCTTGGAATATCAATATCTAGGTGATGATCACCGGACGTTTACCATACGCAGAAGTTAATGGTGATGTTGATAACCTCGAATACCAGCGCGGTAATCAAAGCGACTTAGCGCTACTGCGTAAGTTTAAAGATGCGGGAATCCCTGTTGTTTCATTATTTATAAGCGGTCGCCCTATGTGGGTTAATGCTGAGCTTAACGCCAGTGATGCGTTCGTTGCTATTTGGCTTCTAGGTAGTGAAGGCGATGCAATTAGTGATGTCTTGTTTAAAAATGCAGACGGTTCAATTAATCATGACTTTAAAGGCAAGCTATCGTTTTCCTGGCCTAATAATCCAATCGATAATGAAAACCGTAACGACGGAGGTTACAGTCCATTACTTCCTTATGGTTTTGGTTTAACTTACAACGATAGTAATGTCTTAAAAGATGACCTGGTGGAGCAAACTCAACAGACTGAAAAACTGGATGATTTAGTATTGTTTGAGCGTGCAATTAAAGCACCGTGGTCACTGGTTTTAAAAAGTGGTGAGCAACAAAAAACGGTGGCGAGCAGTCGCGAGTCATTAGGTGCGGTGAGCATCCAAACATTTGATAAAGAGGTGCAAGAAGATGCCCGTGCAATTCGTTTTAATGGCCAAGCGATGGCTGGGGTTAATTTAGCGGCTGCGTTTCCATCTGACTTACGTTCATACGTTGAAAACAATGGCCAACTGCAAATGCAAATTAAAGTAGATAAAGCCGCAGCTAGTCCGTTATGGGTTGGTATGGGGTGTGGTGAGAATTGTCAGGGTAAGTTTGATATTGCTGATAACCTTGAGCAATCAGGTCAATGGCAAACATTAAACATCAACTTAAGTTGTTTTGCAGAGCAAGGTGTTGATTTAGCACAAGTGTTCCCCCCTTGGCAGTTAAGCTCGCAAGGTGATTGGCATGTATCTATTGCTAAGCTGGCTATTACAGCAAATGCTGCCGAGCAAAGTAGTGTTACTTGTAAGTAGTCAATAACCTATTAATAATCTATCAATAAGCAGGTACTAAATGTACCTGTTTATTGCTTTAAAAACGGGTATACAAAAACCTACCAAATTATACACGTCTACTTTTTATTTCAGTCTGTATCATTGATTATATTTAGCTCAGTAGTAGTCATAAAAGCATGATAAAACTGTATTCGCTTTTGCGTTAATAATTTGAGAGTATGCCAAAATATTAAACGCGTTGTGTAATTAACAGGTGATAGAATGAATCAAATAAAGCTGGCTTCGCAGAGCATACAACCTTCAAAAATAGTCTGTGTGGGGCGTAATTACAGTGCGCATATTGCTGAATTAAACAACGAACACCCAGAGCAAATGGTGGTTTTTAATAAGCCTAATAGCGCGATCACTGATACCTTACTCGCTACTCATCTTGGCGATACATTGCACTACGAAACAGAGTTATGCTTTGCGGTTAAAAAGAAACAACTTGTGGGCGTGGGCATTGGACTTGATTTGACTAAACGCGCTTTGCAAAGCAGCTTAAAAGAAAAAGGCCTGCCGTGGGAGCGTGCTAAAGCATTTGACGGTTCAGTTTTATTTAGTGAGTTTATTGAATTAACGCCAGAGATGACATCGTTTATATTTGAATTACATATTGATGGCAAGCCGGTTCAACATGGTGATAGCCAACTTATGTTGCACCAACCTGCACAAATATTGGCTGAGGTTAGTCAGTTTATGAGCCTCGAAGAAGGCGACATTATTATGACTGGCACGCCTGCTGGCGTAGGGATGGTTAGTACTGGGCGAGAGTTTAACGTTGCTCTTTATTCTGGTCAGCAGTGTTTATTGGAGCATCATTGGTCTGTGAGTCAAAGTTAATTATGTGTTGATAATATTGTTTATCAAAATTATCGATATGTTCACTTAGCCAGTGTCGCTGGCTTAGTTGATGAGCCGCTGATTCTAGTATGGTACTTTCTAATGCCGCATTAATTTTCTTAATTGCCTGATTAGCAAAATCATTAGGTGCATTAGTCGCACAGCCTACAGCTCCTTTGATTAATGAGCGCGTATTTTGAGCTATGGGGATACTAACGATTTTTATAGGGTGTTGTTGCTGGTTAAGGTAACTGGCCATAAAAGGGTAATCGAGCGAGTAGTCTAAAAAGCCATGCCTCAACCTATCGATCACAACGCCACTCTCATTATCACTACTTAAGCTCAAGGACACGTTATGATGGCTCAAAGAGTTTTCAATAATCATATTTATGTGTGGTGAAAAACGTCGTGCTGCGGCTTGTCCATAGGTAAAGCGTTCATCGCTAAGTAAACTAATTAAATTTATAGGATTACCATGTGCTTTAGTAAGTGTTTCTGCTTTTTGGTTAGTTGTAATAATACTAAACTCAGGGTAGATAGAAGTAGGACGTGAGTATGTATAGACTTCGTTGGTACTCTTTTTATGGATTACGCATGGAAAGCAGACATTTTTGCCTTCTTTGATATATTTATTAATTCGTTTTTGTGGAACAAATAATCGAGTATGTTTTACATCCTTTATACTACTGATTAGTTGCTTAGTTAAATTATCACACAAGCCCATTTGAGTATTCTCTGAGTCTAAGTGAAAAGGTGGTGTGTTGCTTTGTAGCCATAAAATTTCAGTAAGCTGATTTTTAGATTGGCTAATACTGTTACTCGAGAATATTAAAAATAGCAGGCAGAAATAACGAGCTGTATCCATAAAAAGCTGATAATTCTTTATTAAATGACTGTATTTAATTATACCTCAGCGCTTAAAAAATAAACATAAAGAATAGCAAAGAATCAACATTATTGAATAACATTTACCCTTTGCTTAATTTCATTAGTAAGGCATTGGATTATTTCTAAATATGATATCAATCGCTGATAACACGTCATCGCTCAGTGTTAGATCAAACGCATCAATGTCTTCCTTTAATTGCGCCATAGTAGTGGCACCAATGATAGATGATGTCACTCCATCAACTTGATTACACCAAGCCAGCGCTAATTGAGCTGGGGTGATAGCGTGTGCATGGGCAAGTTCAACATACTCTTTGGACGCCTGTTGTGATTGTGGCGTATCACGAAAAATACCGTTACGCTGCATAAATGTCCAGCGGGAGCCTTCAGGGCGTGCTCCATTTAGGTATTTACCGGTTAATAGCCCTGCGGCCAATGGTGACCAAGGTAAATAAGCAATATCTTCATGTACACATTGTTCTATTAAATAAGGCCAATCTTTGGCATGTACTAGGCTAAACTCGTTTTGGATAGACACCATTTTTGGCAAGTTATGCTCTTTTGCTAAATTTAAAAATTGGCTAATTCCCCAAGGCGTATCATCAGAAAGCCCACAATGCTTAATTTTTCCTGCTTTAACACACGCATCTAACCCCTCTAAAATATCAAGCATATCAGCGGTGTGTTGTTTTGCATCTACCTCGGTAAATTTAAGCATACCAGGCCATTGCCTAGCAAAGTGAGGGGTACGGCGATTTGGCCAGTGTAGCTGGTATAAATCAATATAGTCGGTTTGTAGGCGTTTTAGAGAATGATCAACCGCATCAATAACAGCTTGGCGGGTAATATTGCCGCCATCACGTACCCAAGAAAGTCCATTCCCTGCAATTTTAGTTGCAATAACAATGTCTTTTCGTTTTTGTGAATTACGTGCTATCCAATTGCCTATAATTTCTTCTGTTTTACCGTAGGTATCGGGAGAGGGAGGAACAGCATACATTTCTGCTGTATCAATAAAGTTCACACCCTGCTCAAGCGCATAGGCTATCTGTTGGTCGGCATCATGTTGGGTGTTTTGTACTCCCCAGGTCATGCTACCTAAACACACTCTTGAAACGCTAACACCACTACTGCCTAATTGACTATATTGCATTGCTAATCCTAATTATTCGGTTTGAGAGTTTGCTTTTAAAGCCGATAACAATGGCTCAGTGATCGTGGCTTTTTGGCCTGTTTTAAAGTCAAACATCACCACTTTTGACATGCCGGTGGTTGTTATCGCGTTTTGCGCATGACTAAACACACTGTAGTTCATTACAAATCGGTCAGATTTAATATCACTAATGGTAATACCTACGCTCAATGTGTCGGGAAAGGTAACTGGACGCTTATAGCGAATATTATTTTCACTGATCACAGGCCCCGTGGCTTTAGCATTAATAGTATCAAATAAATTTAATTTATTTAAAAAATCGATTCTGGCTATTTCAAAATAACGCAGGTAAACACAGTTATTAACATGCTGTAGGGCATCCATATCGCCCCATGCCACAGTGATATCGGTATGAATAGGGTGTTGTTGTTTAAACGTTTCCATGTATTTATTGCTCTTAGTTTTAAAGCATTTAGATTAGCAATATGGTCGGATGAGCTCAAGGGAATTATAACTAGGGGTAGAGCTACTCTGTATTGCCCTCATGGATGTAAATAAGGGACGTAAGCAGGACATGGAAGCTTTGCGCCTTTTTTATTTAAACAATTAGGCTATAAACCTCGCGCCGCGAGTAAACTGCCTCAGATTGAACAAACCTTAACCTTAAAAAAACAACAGTGCTAAATAAAAACCCTTGAGTAAAAATTGTACCTCTTTAAATTCATGGCTATAGTAACTATTAACACACAAGGAGATAACTATGCAGAATATAATTAATTGGTTATTGGCATGCACCGTTTTTATAGCGTCGTTTACTTGTTACGCTATGGGTAATGAGGCTGGGGCAATTGTTTTGATTTTATTAGGCTTTTCTTTAGAAATTTTATTTTGGATGTATTGTTTTAATAAGCCAAAGAAAAGTAAACGCTCTTTTTAAGCAATAACATGCTTGCTAATTAAAAGTGATTCCACAATAATGGCTGTATAAATAAACAGTTGTTATTGTGTGATGAAAAAGTTTATTCATATAGATATGGACTGCTTTTATGCGGCCGTAGAAATGCGCGACAATCCTAAGCTTGCAAGCTTACCGCTGGCAATTGGCGGAAATAGTCGTCGTGGAGTGCTCTCTACCGCTAACTATATTGCTAGAGAGTATGGGGTGCGCTCTGCTATGTCTAACTATCATGCCAAACAGCTTTGCCCTGACTTAGTTATTGTGCCTGGCAGAATGGCTGTTTATAAACAAGTATCAACTCAAATCCGCGCCATTTTTAACCGCTATACTGACCTTGTAGAACCTCTTTCGCTTGATGAAGCATATTTAGATGTAACTCACAGTACTGCTTTTAAGGGCAGTGCAACGTTAATTGCAAAGCAAATTCGTACCGATATTTTTAATACCACAGGACTGACTGCATCTGCAGGTATTGCCCCAATAAAGTTTATTGCCAAAATAGCCAGTGATGAAAATAAGCCTAATGGGCAATTTGTGGTATTGCCTGAGCAGGTTGACTCGTTTTTAGCCCAATTGCCATTAGGTAAAATTCCAGGAGTGGGTAAAGTAACTCTAGAAAAGCTTAATTTAAAAGGGTTATACACGGGGCAAGATGTGCGCGAAAAAGGGGCTAATTGGATGCAACAGCATGTGGGTAATTTTGGTGTGTCGTTATATCAAAAGTGCATGGGTGAGCATATAGGGCGAGTTTCAACTGAGCGGATTCGTAAGTCATTGAGTGTGGAACATACTTATGAATACAACAAAAACAGCCTAGATGAATGCCTTGAACAATTACCGCAACTGTTAGATGAACTCGTGGTTCGATTAAATAAACAGCAACTACAACATAAAATTAATAAATTAAGTGTTAAAGTTAAATTTGCTAATTTTGTAGTGACCTCAGCAGATCAAGCTGCGCATCAATTAAACACGGCTATTTTTAAAGAGTTACTCGCCAAAGCCTATCAACGTGGATTACAACAACCGGTGCGCTTATTAGGAATTGGCGTGGGTATTAAAAACCAACCAGAGCATAATTTACAGCTTAGTATTTTAGATGTGTAAAACGCGTAACTCCAAGTTGCCAGTAAGTAAGCAGGTTATCGCAGTACACTGGTTATAAATTGCTAAATAAATAATAATAGGGACTACGTTTTCTAACAGGATCCTTTTTTATGGCATATCCAAAAGCAGTACTGGCTAAGCCGGTAAGTGCAAGCCTAGATTGTACATCGCATGATGCACTTATTATTATCAGCAACGACTTTTCTCATTTACCAAATACGCCACTGCGTGATGCAATTTTAGACCAAGCCCAAGTAGACTCTCGCATAGGCAATCAAGTCACCTTGTTAGTGATTGCCGGTAAACGTGTCGTGTTAGCGCCAACAGGCCCTTTAAACAGAGATTATGACGACGTTCGTCGTTATTTTGATGCAGCCAAATTAGCCATTAATGAGGCAAAAGCATCAGGTAGTGTTAACCCTGCTATTTATTTACCCGCTTTAAATACGGATAGCCGTTATCAACATGCTCTTGAAGTGGCTTACTTAGGCGCATGCCAAGCATTATGGCAACCCCTAGAAGCGCGTGAGTTTCATGGTCATGGTATTGAACCTATTACTCAAATAGGCTTAATTGATGCCAATGAGCAAACAATCAAAGCAGTCAATGCATTAGCTGCGGGGCAATATGCCGCACGTGATTTATGTGGCACCGAGCCTGAACGCATGGCCCCGCCACGTTTTGCTGATTATTGTACTGAGTTATTTGAAAACAGTGCGGTGAGCGTTGATGTGATTGATGATTTAGCTGCCATTGATAAGCATTACCCCATGCTAAGTACCGTTGCTCGTGCATCGTATGCGGTAGAGCGTCATCATCCACGCGTTGTTAAACTTGAATACGTGCCTGAGGGCGAAGTAACCCGAACACTGATGTTTGTTGGTAAAGGTTTAGTCTATGACACGGGCGGTGCAGATTTAAAAGTCGGTGGTTTTATGGCGGGCATGAGCCGCGATAAAGGCGGTGCGGCCTCGGTTGCTGGATTTATGAAAGCAGTAGCCGATTATCAGCCTAAAGGGGTTAAAGTGATTGCCTTTTTAGCGGTTGTACGTAACTCTATTGGTTCAGATTGTTTTGTCCCTGATGAAATAATTACTAGCCGTGAAGGTGTGCGAGTACGTATTGGTAATACCGATGCCGAAGGGCGTTTAGCTATGGGGGATTTACTTAGTGAAATGAAAGATTTAGCTAAAAACGAAATAAATCCAACGTTGTTTACAGTGGCAACCTTAACAGGGCACGCTGCGCGCGCTATGGGGCCTTATGGCGCATATGTTGAGAATGGGCCCGCGCGTAGTGCTAATATTTCACGCCAATTAGCCGATTGTGGTGATTTATGGGCTGACGGTGCTGAAGTGTCGCGTTCACGCCGTGAAGATTATGATTTTATAAAACCACGCACTTTAGCTGACGATGTGCTTTCTAGTAATAATGCAGCTTCTGCTGTCACAGCGCGCGGCCATCAATTCCCTATGGCATTTTTAGCTGTGGTAGGTGGATTAGATAAGCATGGCAGTGAATCTACTTTACCACTTCCTTATGTACATATGGATATTGCTGGTAGTGGCGTTGAAGGCGGCGACTGGCAACATGGTAAACCAACTGCAGCGTCAGTAAGCAGTTTATTTGCCCGCTATTGTTTATAATTTTCTATAAATAATCCTAAAAAGCCCTGAAAATCAGGGCTTTTTAATTGGTGGAAGATATTTATTATCCGGAGTTCAGGTTAACTAAGCTTAAAGCGCGATACCACGCTTGATAACTCAACACTGCTTTGTTTGAGTTTGTCGCTAGCGCGAGTTAAATCTTTAGTGTTACCCAATGATTGCTTTGTAGATTGTGATAAATCATTAATTCTTAAATTCACCTCGTCTGCGGCTGATGTTTGCTGCTCTGTGGCGCGAGCAATTTGGCCGTTCATATCGGTGATCACCGATACCAGCCTGTCTATTTCATCAAGTGATGCATTAGCAAAAGAGGCTTGTTCAACCGTAGAAATAGAAATCTCTTGGCTAGATTTTACCGCTTCAACTGCAGCTTTAGCCCCTTCTTGCAGCTTGGCTATCATAGCTTGAATTTCATCCGTGCTTTTACCTGTCCGGCTGGCAAGTGTTCTTACTTCGTCGGCTACAACTGCAAAGCCTCTTCCATGTTCACCTGCTCTTGCAGCTTCAATAGCTGCGTTTAGCGCTAACAGATTGGTTTGTTCAGCAATGCTTCTAATAACATCAAGTACCGAGCCAATATTATTACTCTCTTGAGCAAGTTCGGCGGTCACTTTGCTGACAGTTTCTATATTACTAGAAAGGGTTTCAATGGCGGTAATGGTTTTCGACACTACATTTTTACCCGTTGATGCATTACTAGCAGCATCATTTGCGGCTTGCTCAGCAGCTTCGGCATTACGGCTAACATCATGAATTTGATGAGTCATTTGCTCCATTGCCGCGGCTACTTGGCTGCTACTGTCGTTTTGAAGCTCAATAAACGACTGGCTGGTTTTGCTAGAATCATCGACTGCATGGGCATGCTCGTTTACATCGTTTGCGCTTTTGGCAACCAGCACCAAAGACTCCCTAATTTTAGAGACAAATAAATTAAATGATCTCGACAGTTGAGATATTTCATCATTGCCATTTTCGTTAAGAGTACGAGTTAAATCCCCCTCACCTTGAGAGATATCTTTCATCATTTCTGCTGCTAAACGGGTCGGCGTTAAAATACTGTGACCAATAAAGTAGCTAAAAAGTACGACAACGACGAGCATAATCATTACATTGATAACGATAATAGTACGTTGCTGCGAAAAGGCACTGTCTATAGTATCGAGGTAAACGCCCGAGCCGATGATCCATTGCCACTGATTAAAGCCTTTTACATACGCAATTTTATCTACGGGTTTGTCGCTGCCGGGTTTTGGCCACTTGTAAGGCACATAGCCTTCGCCGGATTTTTTAACAACATCAACCATTTCAACAAATAAAGGGGTGCCATCAGGGTCTTTATTATTCGTTAAATCTTCCCCTTCAAGGGCTGGTTTAATTGGGTGCATTACCATGGTTGGCTGATAATTGTTGATCCAAAAATAGTTAGTATCATCGTAACGCAATGAGCGTATTGAGGCCATCGCTTGAGATTGTGCTTGTGCACGAGTGAGTGTTTGACTTTGTTCAAGCGCTGCGTAGTGTGTAATGATGCTATAAGCAGTTTCCACCACATTTTTTGTTTTTAGATATTGCTCATTTTTAAGCGATTTATATTGATTACTTAAACTCGAAATACTCAATACAATTAAACCAAAAATTACAATCCCTACTAAAATGGCTAAACGTTGAAATATAGTAAAACGACGGAGGTTTGGCATATGCATGTTCCCGTATTAGAGCATTATTTCTCTTAAATAAGCATAGTTAAAATATAGGCTAATACGGTTTTATTTTCCTTATATTGTATTTTTAATACTCTCTTTGTTAACTAGTTTGCGTAAATACAATAAAAAGGATAGGCCGAACTTTTATTTAACGGGTGCTTATAATGAATTTAATTATTGTTTGTTGACGTTTCAATATAGCTTATCTGCATAAAAAAAGGCTGATACTTATATCAGCCTTTAGTCGAATAATTAACCCAGTTTTAGTTACTTTGTATTAAAATTACGGTTAAAGAAGTTTGTTATAGTTTGATGTAAATGAGTTTGAACTTGTTTACCGCGAAGGCTATGTTTTGAGCCCGGGTAAGTCATCATTTCAAACTGTTGATTGTTATCTTGCAGCTGTTTAAACAATTTAGTGGCATGGGTAAATAATACGTTGTCATCGGCCATACCATGGTAAATCATTAATGGGCCTTTTAAGCCTTCAGCGTATGGGAACACCGCACTGTCGATATAGCCTTGGGCATTAGTATCAGGGTGACCCAAATAGCGCTCGGTATAATGGGTGTCGTATAGAGCCCAGTCGGTAACCGGAGCACCAGATACACCCGCGCTGAAGTAATCGCCTGCTTTAAACATGGTCATTAGCGCCATATAGCCACCGTAGCTGTGGCCGTATATACCTATGCGAGCAGGGTCTACGTAATCAAGAGTACGTAAAAATTCAACGCCTTTGATTTGATCCGCCACCTCTACAACGCCTAAGTGCTTATAAATCGCATCTTCAAACTTCTTACCGCGATTGTAAGAGCCTCGGTTATCAAGTTGAAAAATTACATAACCTTGTTGCGCCATGTATTGAAAATATAAATTTTTACTGCGCCAGCTATTGGTTACTCGCTGAGCATGAGGACCACCGTAAACGTTGACAATAACCGGATGCTTTTTACCCTTTGCCATATTTGCTGGTTTAAATAAACGGTAATGCATAATTTGGCCGTCTTCAGCGGTAATTGTACCGTATTCGGGCTGGGCTAAATCAGTTAGATACGGGGTAAGTGGGTGAGAGTCATCAAGCTTATTCTCTTCAAGCCACGTAATAAACTCACCATTAATTTTGCGCAGTGCAGCTGAATTTGGCTTATTAACCGATGAGCTATTATCAATGAAAGTTTTATTATCTTTCGCTAGAACGACATTATGGTATTGGCCTTTTTCAGTAATGCGCTTCATAGCCCCTTTTTTAAATAAAGGCGCACTGTATAAATGGCTCTCTAGCGGGGTATCTTTACGTGCAGCAAAGTAAACAACGCCATTTTTTTCATCTATCCCTTTTAGGCTATCTACGACCCAAGCACCTGCGGTAATCTGGCGGATAAGTTGGCCGTTATTACGATATAAATAAAGGTGCTTAAATCCATCGCGCTCTGAGGCCCATACAAAATGCTTTTTATCTTTTAAAAATTCAAGGTCAAAATGCAAGTTGATCCAGGTATCACTTTTTTCAGTTAAAGCAACGGTTTGCTGTTTTGTTTTAGTGTTGTAAAAACGTAATTCTAAGCTATGTTGCGAGCGGTTTTGCCATTGATAAGAGAGCGTATTGCTGTCGTTTAGCCACTTAGCGCGGGCAATATAAATATCTTTATCGTCGCCTAAGTCAATCCAGTCAACTGCTTGATCATTAAGCTTTACCACCCCAAGTTGAATGTCAACATTATTGGTGCCAGTAAATGGATAACGCTGGTTAAATAGTTTTACTTCATCAGCATAAATTTCGTTACGAATCGCTTCTTGAACAGGGCTTTCATCAACGCGAGTAAAGGCGATTTTAGATTCATCATTTGCCCACCAATAACCGGTCATACGGCTCATTTCTTCTTGCGCCACAAATTCGGCCATGCCGTTTTTAATTACGCCACCGCCATCTTTACTTAACTGAATTTCTTTACCTGAAGCCAGCTCTAGTGCATATAGGTTTTGCTCTCGGATAAAGGATACGAAATTTCCTTTTGGAGAGAAACGCGCATCGGTTTCAAATGCGTCTGTGTTAGTCAGCTTTTTACTATTTTTAGCATCTAAGTCATAGTAATAAAGATCGCCATTAAGAGGGAATAACAGTGCTTTCCCATCTTTTGACCATTTATATTCAAGGATACCTTTTCCAAAAATACGTTGGCGTTCGCGGCGTGCTTTTTCTTCATCGGAGAGATTTTCTGGGCCTGAAAATAACTGCGCCGAATCAACTAACAACCGGTTGGTATTATCTTTTAAATTATATTCCCATAAATCGTAGCGGTTATAGTCATCGGTTTTACCTTGTAAGTAGGTAACCCGGCTACCATCAGGCGAAAACTTAAGTTGTACCGGAGATTTGCCTGCTAAGCTCGGATCATCAAATATACGCTCAAGCGTTAGCGGCTCAGCTTCTGCGCTTAATGCGCCCGCGAGTAGGGGAATTGCCAGTGAGAGATGTTTTAGTTTTTTTAACACAGGATTGCCTTTACTTACATAAAATTATCTCGATGGTAAAGCACAAGCGTGTTCAACTGCAACTAAATGCTATAAAGTGTGCGGTAAAATAATCTAAGGACTTTAACATGAGCAAAACATCATTTACCTTAGTACCTGAACTGAAAAGAGATTGTATTGAACTGGCTGATTGGCCACTTTGTAAAGTGTTGCTATTAAACGACAGCCAATATCCTTGGTTTGTATTGGTCCCCAGAATAGCGGGCTTAAAAGAGATTATTGATTTAACCGAGCAGCAACAAATTACTTATTTACACGAGTCAGCGAAACTCAGTCATTTGTTAATGGAGGTGTTTAATCCTGATAAGTTAAATGTAGCCGCATTGGGTAATATGGTGCCGCAATTACACATTCATCATATAGCGCGCTTCAAAACAGATATTGCATGGCCTGCGCCTGTATGGGGCAAGTTTCCGAGTGTACCTTATACTCATGAGCAGATAGAGCAATTAAAAGCGCATTTTTAAAAATCAAAATGAGTTACTTTGAGGGGGTAGTATGAAATTAATCAAACAACTCTGTACGAGTGTATTTATTGCTGCAGTTGCAGTATCAACAGTGATAGCCAGTGAGCAACCTGTAGTTATAGATGTGGTAAATAACGCTAATATTAAAAACTTTGCAGCACATAACAACTTGGTTTTTTCAGCAGCCCAGCCCAGTGATGCACAGTTTAAGCAATTGTCGCAAGCTAATGTTAAGCATGTTATTAATTTACGTGCAGCAGATGAGCAAGACTGGGATGAAGGGGCATTAGTCAATTCTTTAGGAATGAGCTATCACGCAATTGAGATTGCAGGTGCACAAGATGTAAACATCGACAATGCAAAACGATTAGCTAGCCTTTTAGAAGAACTTAAAGGTGAGTCAGTGGTTGTTCATTGTGCGAGCAGTAATCGTGTTGGTGCGCTAATGGCTATTTCAGCCCATCAACAAGGTGCTGATATAGAGTCTGCGATTGAAACCGGTAAGCAGTGGGGAATGGCAAGCCTTGAGCCGGTTGTTCGTAAAGTGATGAGTGATAAATAATTCAAATAATAAAAAAGCGTTACAGTGTAACGCTTTTTTTATGTGGTTGGTTTTTATTAATTAAGGCCAAGTACCTCTTTACCTTGTTTGAAGGTTACATCTACAGGGATGTTCGCTTTGCTTAACTTTTCTAAATCTTTAGCTAGTTCCGCTTTAATATCGCCATGAGTTGCAATCAGTTGATCAACTTTTTCGTAATCACCGTCACCTTGTAGGGTTAAAATAAGGCGCGATAATTTAGCCATAGCGTCGCCCATTTTATCCATGTTGATGCTATACAAGCCGTCTTCATTTTTAGAGAAGGCACCTTCTTGAGCAAAAAAGTTAAAGCGGATCATATTTGCTTTACCATGTGCACTTGAAGCACCAAAACGCACTGAGCGGAAAATACCCGCCATAAAAGTGGTGTAGTAATCTTCTAATGTACCTTCGGTGATTTCACCTTTTTTAAGTAACTGTTCAACCATGTATAAACCAAGAATATCGGCTTTACCTTCTTCCAAGGCGCTAGCGTGCTCTTGAAGTGATTGGCGAACAGTACCTTTACCCGTTATGGTGTTTTTAATTCCTAAACCGTGAGCTACTTCATGGAACATAGTGTTAGCAAAAAATGCATCAAAGGTAATGTGTTTACGTTGCTCTGGCACAATTAACTGCTCTGCGATAGGGACTAAAATTTTATCAAACTTCGCTCGCATTGCATTTTTAAGCTGTAAGCGACGTGTGCCTTTTTCTAGCTGCACTTGCTCATCATTGGGTAAGTTAATTGCAATGGTTTTACTGCCGGCATTTGAGTGCCCAGCATAATAAACAACATCGTAGGCATTTAAGTCAGCATCTGATCCTGGTACTTCTTGCTTGTACTTGCTATCAACAGGTAAGCCTTTTTGCAGCTCAGGTAAAAACGCTGCAAATTTGGCCAGGCGCTCGCTCCATTTTAAATCTTTAATTAGTACATACGATTCATAGGCGGCACGGTAACCAAATAATTGGTCTTCGTAGTTTTCAATTGGGCCAATAACAACATCGATAGGGTTATTTTTCATATCCATCCAAGCAAAGTCAGAGGCTTGGAAGTCATCGCTTTGTATTGCGTCAGCTCGTAAGTTTAGGTAGTTGGCAAATTCTTTGTCGTCAGCTAATTTGCTAGCGTCTCTAAGTAACTTAGCTGCTTGGGCAAGTTCTACGGCATATTCTTCTGAATAAGGCGTGCTGTATAAATTACCTAGTTCATCGCGTTTAATAAGTGAGTAAAGCCCTGTTTTATCTTTTACATCAGCGTTATTAAGCTCTTCTTTGGTGATGTCGGCCGGATAAAAGCCTGCCCCAAGCGGCTTTTCTTTATAGCCAGATAAAAATACTTCATCGCCATTTAAGCGATCCCATGGGCCGTAGTTTATATCTGCAAACTGACGTACTTTTTCATCATCTAATTGTGCTAAAAAGCTTTGTTTATCTTCACCAAATGCTTGTTTCCAAAATAAATCGTCCATAATTTTTGAAGCATCAATAAGCTTGGCAACCATGGCTTTTTGGTTATCAGATAAGTGTGACAAATCGCTTTGTAAGCTAAAGTCTGTGTATATGTCTAAGCGTTGACGGTCAATATTAACGAGTGTTGGCCCTGAAGGCGCTTGAGAAGCCGTTGGCGCTGAGCTTTGCGGCGTATTGTTTGAAGACGGTGCTTGCTCAGAGCAGGCACTAAGAAAAACGATGCCAGAGAGCAGTATTGCTTGGCTAATTTTATTTAAGTTCATTATTTTGCCTTTAAAAAGTCTATTTTATAACTTGTATACTGTAAATTAAGGTACTGAATGAGTATTAGTGTGCCTTAGCATGTTTGCATTAAAGCAAAACATACTAGCAAATAGCAAGTATTAGGCGTTAGAGTGCACTAATGAGGGGCGCTGGTAAATAATCAATAATTATCTACAATTCTTTTTATTTTAGGTATATGTTTAATACTATTAAGCTTTGAAATAATTAATAATATAAGACTTGCTGTAAAGTGTAGGTCATTAAGCAAAGGGATATTTTATGTCTACAGAAAATGCCTTACTGACTATTTTAGTTGACAGAATTAACAACGACACACTGGTGTTGCCTACGTTACCTGAGGTAGTGATTAAGGTTCGCCAAGCCGCAGATAACCCCGATGTTAATTTGATGCAAATGTCAGATGTGATAGCACATGATCCTGCATTGTCGGCGCGGATGATCAAAGTCGCAAATAGTGCAATTATGGGCCGAGCTGTAAAGGTGTCTAACTTGCACCAAGCTGTTACACGCATTGGGCTTAGGCAAATAAAAAATATTGCTACAGCCATTGCAATGGAGCAGTTATTTGTATCTAACAACGAGTTAATAAAAGGTTACATGGGAAAGGCGTGGCATAAAACGCTGCATGTGGCCTCGCACTCTATTTCATTAATGGAGTTTTACTTAAAAAGAAATACTCACACTTCGCTTAACCGTGATGCCATTACACTAGCTTCATTGGTTTATAATATTGGGGTGTTACCGATTTTAACTGAGGCTGAGCGACACCCAGAAGTGTTTGCCAATCCGAGTTTTTTGGCGCATGCAATTCAACGTTTAAGCGGTAAAATTGGTGGCTCAATAATGAAAGCATGGGAATTCCCTGATGTGTTTGTAGAGGTTGCACAGCACTGGGCAGATGTGAATCATCGTACTGCTGAAGTGAGTTATATCGACTTTATTCGCATTGGTGCAATCCTTGAGGGAACCCTACAAGTATCAGATAAATCTGCGGCGCTACAAACCTATATTGATAAAGGCATTTTTCCTTCATTAGAAATGTTTGAGAGTGAGGAATACTTGCATATGGTTGAAGACGTAAAAAAAATGTTTAGCTAAATTTTTGAGCAATAAAAAGCACGATTTAATCGTGCTTTTTAGTTGTAATACTATTTTATAAAGCTTTTACGCTAAATCTTCAGCATCACCTAAGCCCTGTGTAAGCTCTTCTAGCAATTGCTTAATTTCTTCAGATGCAAGAATAAAATCAGCATCTAGTTTAACCGCCATATCTTCTTTAGGAATATCGGCATTTTCTTCTTTAAGTGTTTCTGAATAGCTTAAACGTTTAATTGAGCCATCGTTTTGTAGCATAAATTTAACGCGCTCTTGCCAATCAAGGGCAAGCTTAGTAACGCGCTTACCACTTTCAAGGTGCGACTTCACTTCGTCACACGATAGGTCATGGCCTTTAAGCTTTACCTGGGCGCCACTGTCATCAGCTTCTTCAAGTTCAGCGTCTGATCCAATTGCAAAGCCCTCTGGAGTACTAAAGTTAGTAAGCCAGTCAGTTAAAAATACGTCTAAATCATAATTAGCAAACGCAGGAACAACGGGTAATGTCCCTAATGATTTACGTAATAGAGCAAGTAGTTCCTCTGCTTTATTAAAGCTTGCACTATTAACTACCACCCACCCATTTTCTTGGTCTATAAAAGCAAACTGCAAGCTCGATTTTTTAAATGCTTGTGGCAATAAGGTGTGTAAGATGTTTTCTTTTAATTCATCTTTTTCTTTTTTCTTTACTGGGCGATTTTCTTCGGCTTCAATCTGCTCAACTTTTTCTGCTACCAGCTCATTTATTACCGAGGCTGGTAATACTTTTTCTTCACGTTTAGCGCACACTAAAATACTTTTTTGTGAGAAATGAGAAAGAGTTTCACCATGTTTACCAAATGCTTTTGTCCAACCAAATGTTGCCAACTCTTGGCCAGTACACGGACGAAATAGATCTTGCTCTAATGCCTTATCAAAGTCTTCTTGTGTGTATGAAACGTCTTGTTTAAAGCGATAGCATATAAGGTTACTAAACCACATAGGGGAATGATCCATTTAAAAAATTTGTGCAATCATAGCAATAAAAGCCGCTTCTAGAAACGGCTGATTTAGCTTAATCGAGTTTAAAAAGTGGCAGGGGAGATGACATGTTTTTAGGGAACGAAATACGGTAGTGTAACCCTTGCCCAGGCTCACTACTTACTTCAATTTTACCATTGAGCGCTTGTTTTACTAGATTAAAAATAATATGGGCACCTAAGCCGCTGCCACCCTCATCACGCTTGGTGGTAAAAAATGGGTCAAATAAACGCTTTAGTTGAGCCGGTTTTAAACCTAAACCGTTATCTTGATAATTAATGATGAGGTCGTTTTCATCAGTATTCACATCTATGGTGATTTGGCCGCTGTTTATATTTTCAAAACCATGCACTAATGAGTTCATAATTAGGTTCGTAAATATTTGGCTAATAACTCCCGCAGGTAAGTTAATAATTAAATCATCTGGGCAATGTAGGCGAATGCTGTGAGATGTTTTTTTAATTTGTGGGTGCAAAGAGCGTATAACTTCGTTGATGTAGTCTTTAAAGTTAATTGTTCTTAGGGCTTCACTGGCCTGATCTACCGCAATTTGTTTAAAGCTGGTTATTAAATCTGAGGCTCGTTCTAAGTTGTGAGAGAGCAGTTGAGCGCTTTGTGCTGCATCATTAATAAAGCCTTCTAACGCCGCAGACGATAATGATTTATTTTTATACGCAGTTTCTATTTCGGTTAATCGCTCTTGTAGAAAAGAGGTGGCAGTAACGCCGATACCAATAGGGGTATTAATTTCATGAGTGATCCCCGCCACTAAGCCGCCTAATACCGCCATTTTTTCTGAGCCAACCAGTTGCTCTTGCGCAAAGCTTAATTCATCGAGCGAGCTTTGTAGCTGAGTTTGTTTGCTTAACAGTTCTTGTTCGGTTTGCTTTCGTAAATCGACTTCTTCTGTTAATACTGCTTTTTGTCGCTCTAGTTCATATTTTTGTTGTTGCAGATCGATCATTGCTTGGCTTAAATTTGATGTTTTACGCGCAACATCCTGTTCAAGTTGTAAGTTTTGTTTATCCAGTTTTTGATTGCTTTCAATTAGGTCATGCTGAGTTTGTTTTAACTCTTTTTTATACTCAACAACCTTCGAAATCAGATTGTTAAAAGAGCGTTCCATTACTTTAAGCTCGTTATTTTCATCGGTGACTATTTTAACCTGTTGACCATCAAGCTCTTCTAACTCAAGGTATTCAATTTGCTCGGTTAATTGAGTAAGGGGCTCGGTGAGTAACTTTCTAAATGCAATTAAAAATAAGATGATTAAAAAGGTTGTTTTAATCATGGCATTACCAATCAAAAAGTAGATAGAGAGCATAATGCGACTAAAAATTACATCGCGACTAGAAAATAAAGTAACATCGCCTACTTGCGTTGCTCGTCCTGAAAACTCAAAAATAAGTGGGAATGTATAGCCAAATAAACCGGCTTTGGTGTCCTCTACCATGACATCTTCTTGCACAAGTTGCTGACTGTAAAGATTGTGAATATTTAGCGCGCGGCCTAATTGAGAAATAATAGCGCCATTATCGTCACGAATAATAACCCCCTCAACCATAGGTATATCGAGTAATCCTTCGGCGGTTGTGATGGTTTGCTTTATATTTAGCTCCCAAATTGCTCTGGTTAAACTTCTACCAAAGGTCTTTTGTAATGTGCCAAGTTCATTGCGTATGTAATCTTTAGTATTGACGTACTCTGCGAAAATTTGCCCGCAGGTCACCACAAAGGTCAGTATAAAATAAACTGATAAAACCCGAGTGAGTAACTTTGTTGAAAGACTTTTTTGCGGCATGGGAGGCTTATATTTCCTTAAATTATTCAACTGTTAATGTACGCTTATAAACATTAGTTAATAAATGATTAAAAATAAACATATATTTTATAATATTGCTATTTAGCGTTGTTAAATAAGCAATCATTCTGTTTTATATGCATGGGGTTTCTGTTTGAGAACCGTTGGTTTGGATAGGCTGTTTTTTACTTGGAAATAGTTAATTTACTAATTTGTATTGTGCAATTAAGCATTTTATTGATAACTTTAATAGAAGTTACAATAAATAATCTGCTCGTTGCTAATTTGGTTATAATTTTGACTGTTGCGGATTGGGCAACCAACTAATTTTACTGTGGGTTTAGGTGTTTTGTATAAGTTTAATTAATGAGTCATTATAATGCGTTTTTCTATTTTAGTCTGTGATGATTCCACCGTTGCTCGCAAACAGGTAATACGCTGTTTAAAAGAGTGTATTGATGCCGATATTCAGCAAGCAACTAACGGTAAAGACGCTTTGGAGCAATTGCGTCAAAGGCATTTCGATCTTTTGTGTCTTGATTTAACCATGCCTGAAGTTGACGGTATTGAAGTACTTGAGCAAATCAAAATTTCTAAAATAGAGTCTTATGTATTAGTGATCTCTGCTGATATCCAACAAAAAATGCAAGCACGTGTCGCACAACTGGGCGCAATTGATTTTATTCATAAACCAATTAATAAAACGCAACTGAGTGCAGTTTTGCATAAGTTTGGCATTTATTAATAAAATTCATGATGAAAAAGACTGTTTTATCTGCTAATTTAGGGTTGACAGAATAGCCTGTGTTAAGGCAGTCTTAAGCTTATGAAAACATTTAGTCTTGTAACGACCATTATTATTACAACCACCATTCTTACTGGATAGTGGCATAGGTCGGTGCAACAAATTTAAAGGCCTGTGTTCACTTAGAACACAGGCCTTTTTTCGTTTTATGGAATGAGGAAACATAAAAAATGCGCGTATTAAAATTTGGTGGCTCATCGCTCGCTGATTTTGCCTGTTTAGAGCAAGTTGCTGCACTCGCTAAGGCACAATTAAAAGATGAAATGTTACTGGTACTGTCAGCCCCAGGTGGCATGACGGACTCGTTAGTTAATTTAGCTAGTACTGCAGAGCAGGGGCATGACTTTAGTGAACAATGGCATTCACTGACTAGCCGATGCAATACGCTTAAAGCGGCGGTAGAGGAAAAGCAAGGAGCAGTTCAAAACTGGCCTGACTTTAACGAACTTAAAAATAAGCTTGATGGTATTGCACTGATAAAGTGCTGCCCTGATAAGGTCAGAGCATTCATTATTAGCTTTGGTGAGCGTGTTAGCGTATCGCTAATGCAAAGCCTATTAGCCGATCATAACGCGCATTATTTACAAGCAACAGATTGTATTGTTTCAACCGGCGGATACATAGACGCAGAAGCGGATTTAGTGGCCAGTAAGGCACGTTTTCAAGCCGTGTTAAAAGAATCCCCTGCGACGGTTTATATTATGCCGGGCTTTACCGCAAGTAATGATGAAGGGGAGCTCACAACACTTGGTCGTAATGGGTCTGACTACTCGGCAGCGATTGCTGCAGCGTGTTTAGAAGCACAAGTGTGTCAAATTTGGACTGACGTTGATGGTGTTTACAGCGCCGATCCGCGCTATATCAAAAAAGCCACTAAGGTTGATTTCCTGTCTTATAAAGAAGCGATGGAGCTTTCTTATTTTGGCGCTAAAGTATTGCACCCTAAAACTATCCTACCGTGTGCAAAAGCAGGGGTGCCATGCGAAATTAAAAACACGCATAATCCAGACGCACAGGGCTCACTAATTAGTAACGATACGGTATCTGATGAACCAGTAAAAGCACTCTCAAGCTTGCAAAACTTAGCTATGTTGACCGTTTCAGGCCCAGGTATGAAGGGCAAAGTGGGCATGGCATCGAAAGTATTTAATGCATTAGCCCATGATAACGTGTCAATTGTACTTATTACCCAGTCATCATGTGAATTTAGCATTAGCTTTTGTGTGCATGAAAGCGATTTAAATCTAGCGTTAAGTGCGTTGCAAGTAGCCTTTGACTTAGAGTCAAAAGCGGGGCTCATTGAGCCGGTAAATGTGCAACGTAATTTAGCAATAGTAACGTTAGTTGGTGATAACATGCGTGCCCATAAAGGGTTGGCGGCTAAGTTTTTTGCATCGCTTGCACAAGCGCAAGTAAACATTGTTGCCATAGCGCAAGATTCAACAGAAAGTGCTATTTCAGCCGTTATTGACGGTGAATTATGTAATGACGCGGTTAAAATTTGCCATGAAAACTTCTTTACTCATGTACCTTCAATTGATGTGTTTTTATTGGGCTGTGGCTTAGTCGGCCAGGAGCTAATTAACCAGCTTGAGCGTCAACAAGCATGGCTTGAAAAGCGTAATATTAAATTAAACCTATATGGTGTTGCCAACTCTCGTCAATTACACCTTGATGGTGAGGGGATTGCGTTTGATGATTGGCAGCAAAAACTGGCGCAGTCAGAGCAAGCGTTTGATTTAAAACTGGTCGAGCAGTTTGTTAAGCAAAATCATTTAGTTAATCCAGTGCTAGTTGACTGTACTTCATCAGATGCCTTAGCTGCACAATATGTAGATTTTTTAAATGCAGGTTTTCATGTTGTGGCTGCCAATAAAAAAGCCACCACGAGCTCATATACGTATTACCAAGATTTAATTGCAGCAACACATAAAAATAATCGTAAGTTTTTATACGAAACTAACGTAGGTGCAGGTTTACCTGTAATCGATAACTTGCAATCGTTGTTTGGTGCAGGTGATGAGTTACTTGAGTTTAGTGGTATTTTATCAGGCTCGCTTTCATACATGTTTGGTGCACTAGAAGATGGTTTATCACTTTCTGAGGCAACAATTAAAGCCAAAGAAAGCGGGTTTACAGAGCCCGACCCACGCGATGACTTATCGGGAACTGACGTAGCACGTAAATTACTGATCATTGCACGTGAAGCCGGTATGAAATTAGAGCTTAGCGATATTGAAGTGGAGTCGGTTTTACCGCCAGGTTTTGCCCAAGATGACAATGTTGAGCAGTTTATGGCGAAATTACCTAGTTTAGATGCTGGTTTTAACGACCGTGTTCAAAGTGCAGCAAGTGAAGGTAAAGTACTTCGCTACGTAGGCACAATTAAAAATGGTCACTGTAAAGTCGGAATCGAAGCGGTGGATTCATCACATGCATTGAATGTTATTCGTGATGGTGAAAATGCGCTGGCTATTTTAAGCCAATACTACCAACCGCGTCCGTTTGTAATTCGTGGTTATGGGGCAGGCTCTGCAGTAACGGCTGCGGGTGTATTTGCAGACATCTTAAAAACATTATCTCGCTAGGAGTCAGTCATGATTGAAGTATATGCTCCGGCGTCTATTGGTAATTTTGCCGTTGGCTTTGATGCGCTGGGCGCCGCACTTGCGCCCATTGATGGCGGTTTATTAGGTGATGTGGCGATTGTTAGTGCCGCATCGAGTGATGAATTTATTTGTACAGGCGACTACGCACATAAGCTACCTAGTAATGCGCAAGAAAATTTAGCGTATCAGTGTTTAGTGCACTTTAGAGCGCATGTTGCGCCTGATATGCCTGCGGTAAAGCTCGAACTTAGGAAAAATTTGCCGATTGGTTCGGGATTAGGCTCAAGTGCCTGCTCTGTGGTGGCGACATTTGCAGCACTGGATAAATTTGCCAAAACTAATTTAAGCCAAGTAGAGCTCATTGAGCTTATGGCAGATTTTGAAGCCATTGTAAGTGGGGGGCGCCATTACGATAACATCACACCGTGTTATTTAGGCGGCTTACAGCTAACCGGTGATTTAATTCCTGATAAATCTATTGCTTTACCTGTTGATGAAAACTGGTATTACGTCGCCGCATTTCCGGGCTTTTCGCTCAATACCGCAAAAGCCCGCTCTGTTTTACCAAAAGAGCTCAGTATGCATGCCGGGGTTGAGTTTGCACAGCGTTTATCGGCGTTTAGTAGCTTACTGTTAACAGGGCGTTTTGATGATGCATTAAGCATTATGAAAGACGAAATAGCAGAGCCATACCGTGCGCCACTTATAAGCGGCTTTAGTGATGCCAAAGCAAGCTTACCAGCACTGGGTGCTGAAGTTGTGAGTATTTCAGGCGCAGGGCCAACCTTGTTTAGTGTATGTAAAACGCTTGAAGCGGCAGAGCAATGCGCGCAGTGGCTAGAGGAAAATTACATCAACGAGCAAGGCTTTTGCCATATTTGTAAATTAGATAACGACGGCACGCGTCAATTAAATGTTTTATAGGATAAAGAGTCATGCAATTACATAATTTAAAAGAATATTCACAAAAAGTGTCGTTTGTTGAAGCTGTAAAAACAGGACTAGGGCGTAATCAAGGTGTGTTTTTTCCAGAGTCGTTAGCGCCATTAAGTGATGTTGATGCATTACTAGATATGGACTTTGTTACTCGCAGCGGCAAAATTTTATCGCACCTTATTGGTGACGAGCTACCAAGTGATACTGTTGCCCAGATGGTTAAGAATGCGTTTAACTTTCCGGTTAAGCTGGTGGAAGTTGAAGATAATACCTATTGCTTAGAGTTATTTCACGGCCCAACACTGGCATTTAAAGATTTTGGTGGCCGTTTTATGGCCGAGTGCTTGGCGCAATTTAATCAAGGTGAAAAAGTCACTATTTTAACTGCAACATCGGGTGATACCGGGGCTGCCGTAGCGCATGCTTTTTATAACAAACCAAATATTGATGTCGTTATTTTATACCCTAAAGGTAAAATTTCATTAGCGCAGCAAAAGTTATTTACAACGCTTGGTGACAACATTCATTGTTATGCGATTGAGGGTAGTTTTGATGATTGCCAAGAATTGGTTAAAAAATCATTTTTAGATGAAGAGCTAAAATCGAAGTTAGGTTTAAACTCAGCAAATTCAATTAACATTAGCCGTTTAGTCGCGCAGGTGTGTTATTACTTTGAAGCCATTGCACAGCTGCCAAAAGAAAAGCGTGCTACAGCGCATATTTCAGTACCGAGTGGTAACTTTGGTAATGTGTGTGCGGCTATGATTGGCGCGGTTATTGGTATGCCTGTAGGTAAACTAAGCGCGACTACAAACCAAAACGACACAGTACCGCGCTTTATGCTTGATAAAAATTGGACGCCTAATGCGACAATTGAATCGCTTTCAAATGCAATGGATGTGAGTAAACCTAATAACTGGCCACGTGTGCAATCAATGTTAGATAATAACTGGTTTAGTTATGATAACTTTTATTCGGTGAGTGTTGATGAGCAGCAAACACAAACAGTGATGAAAAAAATTCAACAGCTTGGCTATATTGCAGAGCCTCACACCGCAATTGCTTACCAAGGTCTTGTAGAAAATAAGGCAGCAGATGCTGTGGGGATTTTTTTAGCGACTGCGCATCCGGCCAAATTTAAAGACAGCGTTGAGGATATCCTTAATGTTGAATTAGATATGCCAAAGCCGTTAGCTGATGCATTAGCAAAACCGTGTTTAGCCACGGATATGCACAACGATTATGGTATTTTGCGTACAGAATTGTTTAAAAAGCTAGCCTAAAAAAGGCAAATAATAAAAGCGGCTTAGGCCGCTTTTTTTGTTTGTTTGTGCATCGCTTTAGACATAACGCATAAGCTATATAAATGTAGTAAATAAAATTCATTTAAAATTGTTATTAGTTTATAAAAAAATATCATCATCAAAATGCTGTGAAATAGTTTCAATCCCTGTTTAAATATCCTCAACTTAAGAGCGTAGGCAAAACGTCGTTTTAAGCGTACAATAAAGCCTCTAAAAAATACCCATACACGTTGCCCAGGAGACCCCAATGTTAGAACGTAGCATGAATATTTCGGACTTTGATCCAGAGTTATTTGACGCGATGAGCAAAGAAACATCACGTCAGGAAGAACATATTGAGTTAATTGCATCTGAAAACTACTGTAGCCCACGCGTACTTGAAGCGCAGGGTTCTCAGCTGACTAACAAATACGCTGAAGGTTACCCGGGCAAACGTTACTACGGTGGCTGTGAGCACGTAGACGTAGTTGAGCAACTTGCTATTGACCGCGCAAATGAATTATTTGGTACAGATTACGCAAACGTACAACCTCATGCCGGTTCACAAGCGAATGCTGCTGTTTTCCAAGCTCTTTTAAGCCCACTTGATACTGTATTAGGCATGAGCCTAGCGCACGGTGGTCACTTAACACATGGCTCACACGTAAACTTCTCTGGTAAAACATACAACGCAATTCAGTATGGCCTTAACGAAGAAACTGGCGAAATTGATTACGCACAAGTTGAAGCGTTAGCACTTGAGCACAAACCAAAAATGATCATTGCTGGTTTTTCTGCATACTCAGGTATTGTTGATTGGGCTAAGTTCCGTGAAATTGCAGACAAAGTAGGTGCTTACTTATTTGTTGATATGGCGCACGTTGCAGGTTTAATTGCTGCGGGTGTTTACCCAAGCCCAGTGCCATTTGCTCACGTTGTAACAACCACAACACACAAAACATTAGCGGGTCCTCGCGGTGGTTTAATCATCTCTGCGTGTGGCGATGAAGAAATTTACAAAAAGCTAAACAGCGCTGTTTTCCCAGGTGGCCAAGGTGGTCCTTTATGTCATGTTATTGCTGCTAAAGCGGTTGCATTTAAAGAAGCACTTCAACCTGAGTTTAAAACATACCAAACACAAGTTGTTAAAAATGCACAAGCAATGGTTGCGGTATTACAAGAGCGCGGCTACAAAGTAGTATCGGGTAAAACTGATAACCACTTATTCTTACTTGACTTAATCGACAAAGATATCACAGGTAAAGATGCAGATGCTGCCCTAGGTAATGCGAATATCACGGTTAACAAAAACTCAGTACCGAACGATCCACGTTCACCATTTGTTACCTCTGGTCTGCGTATTGGTTCACCAGCAATCACTCGTCGTGGCTTTAAAGAAGCTGAATCAAAAGAGTTAGCGGGCTGGATCTGTGATGTACTAGACAACATCGAAGATGAGTCAGTACAAGCGCAAGTAAAAGAAAAAGTGAAAGCAATTTGTGCAAAATTACCTGTTTACGCTTAATCCAAGAGTAAAATAGTAATTTAGATCACAACTGCACACATTTTTGATATGATAATGGCCGCTATGATAGCGGCCATTTTTTGTTTTTAAAACGGAAACACACAGTTATGCATTGCCCTTTTTGCACCGCCAAAGATACTAAAGTTATTGATTCTCGCCTTGTAGGTGGAGGACACCAAGTACGTAGACGTCGTGAATGTAATGAATGCCACGAACGATTTACCACCTTTGAAGGGGCTGAATTAGTGATGCCACGGGTCATCAAGCAAGATGGCAGCCGCGAACCGTTTAATGAAGATAAGTTACTAAATGGCTTAACTCGCGCCCTCGAAAAACGTCCCGTAAGCACTGAGCAAGTTGACGAAGTGGTTAATATTATTAAGTCGCAGTTACGTGCCACTGGCGAACGCGAAGTGTCTAGCCATTTGGTGGGTGAGTGCATTATGGAAGCGCTTAAAAAGTTAGATAAAGTGGCCTATGTAAGATTTGCCTCTGTATATCGCTCGTTTGAAGATATACGCGAATTTGGTGAAGAAATAGCCCGCTTAGGAGAATAGTAATGAGCATGCAAAGTTCGTTTTCAGAGGATGATAAACGCTACATGGCTCGCGCTATTGAACTGGCAAAAAAAGGGCGCTTTACCACCACTCCTAATCCTAATGTTGGCTGCGTACTCGTAAAAAATAATAAAGTAATAGGTGAAGGGTTTCATCAGTTAGCGGGTCAAGGTCACGCAGAGGTAAACGCACTGGCTATGGCTGGTGAAAATGCAAAAGGCGCAACCGCTTATGTAACACTTGAGCCTTGCAGTCATTATGGTCGAACACCGCCATGTGCTGAAGGGCTAAAAGCAGCAGGTGTTAAAAAAGTGATCGCTGCTATGGTTGACAGCAACCCGCAAGTTGCAGGCAAAGGTCTGAAAATTTTAGCGGATGCTGGTATAGAAGTCGCTTACGGGTTACTTGAAGCGCAAGCTCGCGCATTAAACCTTGGGTTTTTTAAGCGCATGGAGCAGGGATTACCCTTTGTGACTTGCAAAATGGCCGCAAGTATAGATGGTAAAACGGCGCTTAAAAACGGGCAAAGTAAATGGATCACTGGCCCCGCAGCGCGCCAAGATGTGCAACTATACCGAGCACAAAGCTGTGCAATTTTAACCGGTGCCGATACGGTATTAATGGATGATGCAAAATTAAATGTGCGCCCAGAAGAGTTACCGTATTCTTTACCAACTGATTTACCACTGCGCCAACCGGTTCGCGTTGTTATTGACTCACAAAATAGGCTTACCCCTGATCTTGCCTTATTTTCAATTCAAAGTGAGGTGATAATATTTACCACCAAGGTTGATAAATCGCATCAGTGGCCTCATTTTGTTAAACAGATTGAAGTACCTGAAAATAATAATAAAGTAGATTTACTGGCCGTGTTAAACACGCTAGCCCAATTGCAGTTTAATAATGTGTGGCTAGAGGCCGGAGCAACACTGGCTGGCAAAATGACAGAACTTGATTTAATTGATGAGTTTGTTTTTTACATTGCCCCTAAATTAATGGGCTGCGATGCTAAAAGTTTACTGAATTTCCCAGAGTTAATGAGTATGCAAAATACCATTAATTTAACTTTTAATGAGTGTGTGTCAATTGGTGATGATTTACGTATCACAGCACTAAAAAAAGCTCATTAATCATTTTATATAAAGAGTAGCACTATGTTTACTGGAATAGTTGAAGCGACAGGTAAAATTGCGTTATTACAAAAAAAACAAGGTGATTTAGCTATTCGTATCCAAAGTAAAAACCTTGATATGAGTGATGTTAAGTTAGGTGACAGTATTGCAACTAATGGTGTCTGCCTGACGGTTGTTGGTAAGCATATTGATGGCTTTAGTGCTGACTTATCAAATGAAACGATTAGCTTAACGGGATTTGCACATTACGCATTAGGGCAAACCGTTAATCTAGAAAAGGCGATGCAACCTGTTTCGCGCCTCGGTGGTCATTTAGTATCTGGCCATGTAGATGGTATTGCTACTATCACAGCGATTAATGCCAATGCGCGAGCAACAGAATATTGGTTAGCCACCGATGAAAATTTAATGAAATACATTCCTTACAAAGGGTCGGTTTGTATTGATGGTATTAGCCTGACGGTTAATGCGGTTGAAGGTAATAAATTTAAACTGACGATTGTGCCCCACACCAGCGAGCAAACGACCATAGCTGACTTTAAAGTTGGCACCCAGGTTAATTTAGAGGTCGACCAAATAGCACGTTATTTAGAGCGCCTAGTTAGAGGGGCTGACCAACCTTCGGGTTCAGATATTTCGATGAGCTTACTCGCTAAAGCGGGCTTTATAAAATAACGACATTGACAACTTATACGAGCAACTTATGAATTTAAACAGCGCACAAGAAATAATTGATGACATTAAAGCCGGTAAAATGGTTATTTTAATGGATGATGAAGACAGAGAAAATGAAGGCGATTTAATTATTGCTGCTGAACACATTAGTGCAGAAGCGATTAACTTTATGGCGACTCATGGCCGTGGACTAATTTGTTTAACGATGACTCAAGAGCGTTGCTCGCAGCTTGATTTACCATTAATGGTAAAAAATAATGGTGCCGCATTCTCAACTAATTTCACCATGTCAATTGAAGCATCAAAAGGGGTCACCACAGGTATTTCTGCAGCGGATCGTGCTCGCACTGTTCAAGCTGCCATTGCGAAAGGCGCTGTGCCAAGCGATATTGTACAACCAGGTCATATTTTTCCTATTATGGCGCAACCAGGCGGCGTGTTAACACGTGCAGGGCATACAGAAGCGGGGTGTGACTTAGCGCGTTTAGCAGGGCTTGAGCCATCATCAGTGATTGTAGAAATCCTAAATGAAGATGGCACGATGGCGCGTCGTCCTGATTTAGAAGTATTTGCTAAGCAACATGATATTAAAATTGGCACCATTGCTGATTTAATCGAGTACCGCAACCTAAACGAAACCACAATTGAGCAAGTTGCAAAATGTAAATTGCCAACTGAACATGGTGAGTTTGACTTAGTGACTTACAAAGACACCATTGATGGGCAGTTACACTATGCATTGCTTAAAGGTGAAATAAAACAACAAGAACCGACCTTAGTACGTGTGCATTTACAAAGTACTTTTAACGATATTTTACTCTCTGATCGCAATGCTGACCGTAGTTGGGGTTTATCGCAAGCAATGGCTTATATTGCTGAGCATAATGGCGCCTTAGTTATTTTAGGTAAGCAAGAAAGCACTGAAGAGTTAGAAGCCACAGTAAAAGCGTTTGCCGCAGCTGATGCGGGTGAAAATGTGACGCCACGTAAATTTCAAGGTACTTCGCGCACCGTAGGTGTGGGTTCGCAAATTCTGGCTGATTTAGGTATTCAAAAAATGCGTTTGATGAGTTTACCTAAAAAATACCATGCATTATCAGGGTTCCATTTAGAAGTGGTTGACTACGTAGAGCCACAATAATTACGCGCTAGGTTATTATTTTATTTATGTGGTATAATGCGCATCAATTTTTGCGCAACCGAAATCGCTTAAACTTATTTTTAGGGTTATCAAATGAAAATTATTGAAGGTAATAAATACGCTCCAGGCAAAAAGTTTGCCATTGTCATTTCTCGTTTTAATGACTTTATTGGTAGTAGCTTGCTTGCAGGTGCTGTTGATGAGCTAAAACGTACTGGTGGAGTATCAGAAGACGATATTACCGTGATTTACGTACCCGGTGCGGTTGAATTACCTTTGGCAGCGAAACGCGTTGCAGCAAAAAAAGAATATGATGCAATTATCGCCTTAGGTGTAGTGATCAGAGGGGGCACGCCTCACTTTGATCTCGTCGCTGGCGAGTCAAATAAAGGGCTTGCACAAGTATCGCTTGAGTATGATATCCCGGTTGCATTTGGCGTATTAACCACTGAAAGCATTGAGCAAGCAATTGAGCGCGCAGGTACCAAAATGGGTAACAAAGGCGGCGAAGCTGCTTTAGGTGCGCTTGAAATGGTTAATGTGTTAGATAAAATTTAAGTTTAAGGAATTTTTGTGAAACCAGCAGCAAGACGTAAAGCACGTATCTTAGCACTTCAAGCCGTGTATTCATGGCAATTAAGCGGCAATGCGATTGCCGATATCGAACAACAAATGTTGATCGAAAACGATGTGACTAAAATTGATGTTGAATATTTTAAAGATTTAGCACGTGGAGTTGCCGTAAATCATAAGCAACTAGACGAAGCTGTATCGCCTCATTTAACTCGTCCATTTGATGAATTAGACGAAGTTGAACGTGCAATCTTACGTTTAAGCAGCTACGAGCTTAAATTTCGTGAAGATGTTCCTTACAAAGTGGCTATCAATGAAAGTATTGAATTAGCGAAAATGTTTGGCGCTGAAGATAGCCATAAATTTGTAAACGGTGTACTTGATAAAGCTGTAAAACAGTTACGCAAGTCATAACAACTTAAGCTGCATATTAATTTCAGTGAGTTGTTATAAATAACCGTTAAAAAGGAGAGCCGGCATAGGTCGGCTTTTTTGTGTATGAAGGAATTTGAATTAATTAATCACTACTTTAAAGGTCGCGGTATCACTCGTCGCGATGTTAATTTAGGGATTGGAGATGACTGTGCGCTTGTCACAGTACCAGCAAACTGTCAGCTTGCTATAACAACAGATACCTTAGTTGCTGGGGTGCATTTTTTTCATGATATCTCTCCTCGCGCATTAGGGCATCGAGCTCTGGCAGTAAATTTAAGTGATTTAGCTGCCATGGGTGCAGAGCCTACATGGGTATCGGTTGCACTCACGTTGCCAAGTATCGATCCACAATGGATTGCAGAGCTGACTGACGGCATGCATGAAATTGCTGAGTACTTTAATGTACAAATTATTGGTGGCGATACGACTCAAGGCCCACTCAGTATTACTATTTGTGCAAAAGGCACGGTTCCTGAAGGTAAAGCACTGTGTCGAAGTGGCGCAAAAGTGGGCGACTGGATTTTTGTAACCGGACCGCTAGGTGATGCTGGTTTGGCAATTGAGTCAAAAAAACAAGGTTTGCCAGTTGCACCTGAACATTTAAAGCATATTAATAAATGTTTAAACTTTCCAACGCCACGCGTGGCCGCCGGACAAGCTTTGCGTGGCTTAGCGTCATCAGCGATTGATATTTCAGACGGTTTACTTGCTGATTTAGGGCACATTTTGGATTTGTCACAGGTCAGTGCAACAATCAATATTGAAAATGTACCTACTTCTGATGCGATGCAAGCGAGTCTTGATTTTGAGCAACAGCTTCCTTTTATACTCAACTATGGCGATGACTATGAACTACTTTACACTGTCCCAGACAGTAATAAGAGTATGCTCGATATTAAGTTGCGCCAATACGGTGTAGAAGCAACCTGTATCGGCCAAATCAAAAGTGGTGACGGGAATATAGAATTATTACACCAAGGTGAAAAGTTTGTTTTTGAGCACAAAGGCTTTGAGCACTTTTCCAAGGAGCAGGTTTGAATAAAAACCGATTATTTAATTTAAAACGCCCACATCAATTTTTTGGTTTGGGTTTTGGTACAGGGCTTGCGCCTAAAGCCCCAGGTACATTTGGTACTTTAGCGGCGTTACCGTTTATTTTTATTACCATGCATTTTCCGTTATGGTTACAAATTGTATTTGCGGTGGTGATCAGTATATTTGGTATTTGGGCATGTGGAAAAACAGCTGATGACCTTCAAGTTCATGATCATCCAGCTATTGTTTGGGATGAAGTCGCTGGTTACTATATAACGATGATTGGTGCAGCACTGAATTGGCAAACCTTATTAGTGGGCTTTTTACTATTTCGCTTTTTTGATATAGCAAAGCCAGGGCCGATTCGTATACTTGATAAACGTGCTCATGGTGGGTTTGGTATTATGGCCGATGATGTACTTGCAGGTATTTTTTCGCTTATTTGTTTGCAAGCATTGATAAAAGTAGGTTTACTACCCTTTTAATTTATTATTTGTTTAACTAGGTGGCAGCACTATGATGCGATTTTTATTGGTTTGTGTACTCTTGATGTGTGCCATGCCAAGTACGGCTTCAATTACTGATTACGTAGTTAAACAATGGAACATTAAAGACGGACTTCCCTCACAATCCCTTAAAAGTGTGGTGCAAGATAACCAAGGCTACATGTGGCTTGGTACGCAATTCGGATTAAGCCGATTTGATGGTAACACTTTTACTAATTACAACACTCAAAATAGTCTGTTTTTACCCAGCAATGGCATCAATAAATTACTGATTGATGGCCAAGGACTATTATGGATAGGCACGAAAAACGGCCTCGTTGTTATAGACCCAGAAAAGCTAACCGCACAAGAGTTTAATATTAAAGGCCCTGTTAGAGATATTCTTGAAGACTCTAAAGGCAGTATTTGGATAGCAGCTAATGGGCTTTATTACATAGACAGAGGCCAGATAGAGCTGCGCGACCAGCTAAACAATCCGAGCCCTATCGTAAATGCCACTGTGATCACCCAAATAGTAGGGTCAGTCAGTAAAATGGCGCTCTCACCAGAGGGAATTTGGCTGGTTAACGATCGTAATTTATTGCGCTTGACGCAAAGCGCGTCTGATTTTTCTAAATTGCGCTTAGAGCTTACCGCTAAAGTGGCCTTGCCTGATCGTTTAGCGCAAACAATTGTTCACGACTTATCCTTTTTAAATGGCAATTTATATCTTGCTTCTGAGCTAGGTGCTTACTTTTTAGATTTAGATGATGAGCTACGCCCATTTCCGCTGCCTAACGCTAACAACTCAGCCGTTTATAAGTTTATGAGTGATGGCAATGGTGGCCTGTGGGTATCGACTTATGGGCGCTTATTGTTCAGAGGGAAATCGGATGATTGGCAATGGGTTGAGCCCAGTCAATTAGATCAAAGTATTTGGTTTGCCGATATATTTAGAGATGATGAAAATAATATATGGTTAGCGAGTTTTAGTGAGGGACTTTGGCTTGCTCACGAAGGGCGAATAGAGCGCCATTCAGCCATTTCTAAAATGACCGAAGCGGTTATGGCCATTAGTAAATCACCAGATGGTAAGTTATGGATTGCCAACAAAAGCGGCGTAGGCTATTTCGATGCCGATAAAACGTTTATCAATGTCATTAACAGTACCAAGTATGGTAACGCCTCAGTACATGACTTACAGTTTGACGGCAATCGTCTTTATGTTGCCACTGGTAGAGGTTTGTTTTTCTACGAGTCGAATACCTTATATAGTTTTCCTGCCCGTGCGTTGAGTGATAATCCTGTATTTGCTATTAGTACGTCGACTAAAGGCGGCTTTTGGGTGGGCACTGGGCGAGGCTTATATCGTTTAAATTACAATGGCTTAAACCCTTTTGCGTACAATGCTTTTTTAGGCAGTAAGTTTGTAACCTATGTTTTAGATAAACCAAATTTTGGCGTGATTGGTACCAGTAAAGGGGCGTATTACTTTACTGAACGCGGGATAGAAAAAATAGGCGACCAAACCACTTTGGAAAGTGCGTACGTGACTAGCATTTTACACATTAAAGGTGTGGGGATTTTAATTGGCTCGCTTAACGATGGTTTGTTTTATCGCAGTGGACAAGGGCAGTGGCAGCAATTAGATGCCGCCAATGGGCTGCCATACGGTTCTATATTTAGTCTTGAATACGATGATACTACAAAACGTATTTGGGTAAGCACCATGAAAGGGGTTTATCGCATGCCGGTTGAGCAATTCAAAGCCAACATTGAAAGCCTAAAAGTGGAGGAAGTGATCTCTTCATTTGATCGACAGCTCGATGGTAAAGCAAGTCAATGCTGTAATGGTTTAGGCCATGATGCGGTGGTTGATATGGATAATTCAATTTGGTATCCCAGCTTGCAAGGTGTTGTAGAAATTCCTAAAGACGTAGAATTATTTGGACTGCGTTCACTTAAACCAACTATAGAAACTTTAACCACGCCATCACGAAAACTTACTGCGGCTGCGTTAGGTAAAAAGCCAGTACTTAAAACTGACGAGCGTGATGTAACGCTTACCTATACCGCCATCGATTACTATGCACCTGCAAGTATAGAGTTTAGGTATAAACTCAATGGGCTTGATAATGATTGGCGCTATGCAAATACCCGCCGAGAAGCAATTTACACTAACTTACCAGCAGGTATGTTTTTATTTGAATTAGAGACAAAACGTCAAGGTGAAGATTGGGGCAAAGCGCAATCGGCCGAATACGCTTTTGTGGTGCCTGAACGATTTGGTGAAACTATATATTTTAGATTACTGATCACCAGTGGTTTTGTGTTGCTCTTTTATTTGGTGTTTTGGGTATTTAAAGTTCAAGAGCGACGTAAGCAGCAAGTTCTTGAGGGGCTTATTACTGAGCGAACCCTTGAGCTTCGCCAAGCAAACGATAAATTAAACCAAGTAAACTCTCAGCTTAAGCTTGTTAGTCACTCTGATGAGCTAACAGGGCTGAGAAGTCGCCGTTTTTTGTTTGATCAACTACCAAAAGATATTGAGCATTTTCAGCGTAACTCGCAGTCATTGCAGGCTCAAGGTAAATCGTTGGTATTGTTAATTATTAATTTAGATAACTTTAGCCGCATTAACGATGCCTATGGTCCTATTGCCGGAGATAGCTGTTTACAACAAGTAGCGGCATTACTTAACTCGCGTACCCAAGGTTCTGATTATGTTGCCCGTTGGAGTGGTGATGAGTTTTTACTGCTATTGCGCGATTTTAAATGTAATTTAATCGACAGCTATGTATCTGAATTATGCCAAGCAATTGCAGATTATTCGTTTCAGCTTCCTAACGGTGAAACAACCAATATAACAGCGTCAGTCGGGTGGTCGTTCTATCCTTTACCTCTTTTAGGTGGGCAAGTTATTAGCTGGGAAACATCAATTAATCTAGCTGACATAGCATTACATCAAGTTAAAAAACGTGGCGGCGATGGCGTCGCTAATATTACCTTTGACGAGCAATTAGATGCATTTGAGTTTGAGCAAAACCCCAATGTTGAACAGCAAATTGGTTTGTTACAAAGCAATGGTCTAGCCGACATTAAGGTGTGGATGCGCTAGAGATTATAGATGAGCAATAAAAAAGGAGCCAATGGCTCCTTTTTTATTAAACACTATAAGTATTAGCTCATAAATGCTTTAATTGAAGTTAAAATACCATGTTCACCTAACCCCATTTCATCGTGCATTTGCTGTTGTGTGCCATGTTTAATGAATTCATCAGGAATACCTAAGTTAAGCACTTTTACATCGGCTTTAATGCTCGCTAAATATTCATTAACTGCTGAGCCTGCACCGCCCGCAATCGCGTTATCTTCAAGGGTTACAATAATATCGTTATCATTAATCAGCTCATCAATTAATGCCGTATCAAGTGGCTTAATAAATCGCATGTTTACTAATGTGGCATTGAGCTCATTAGTGGCAAGTTGTGCGTTTTCAAGCAAGGTACCAAATGATAATATAGCCACTTTAGTACCTTTTTTAATTACATTCGCTTTACCAATTTCTAGCTTTTGCATAGTGCTTTGAATGTCTGCTGAGCCTGCACTACCACGCGGGTAACGAACAGCAACAGGACAATTAGCTTGATAGCCTGTATAAAGCATATGACGGCATTCGTTAGTATCACTTGGGGCCATAATGACCATGTTAGGTATACAGCGCATAAAGCTTAAGTCGTAGGCGCCTTGATGGGTTTCACCATCGGCTCCAACAATACCGGCGCGGTCTATAGCAAATAATACCGGTAGGTTTTGCAGTGCAACGTCGTGAATTAGTTGATCGTACGCGCGTTGTAAAAAGCTAGAATAGATAGCCACAACGGGCTTTAAGCCCTCACAGGCAAAACCTGCAGCAAGAGTAACGGCGTGTTGTTCTGCTATCGCTACGTCAAAGTATTGTTCTGGATACACTTTAGAAAAACGTACCATACCTGAACCTTCACGCATAGCTGGCGTGATTGCCATGAGTTTACTGTCTTGCTCGGCCATGTCACAAAGCCAATCACCAAACACATTTGAGAAAGTCGCCGCACCTGGCTTAGATTTTGGTAAGCTTGATGTTGCAGGATCAAATTTTGGTACGCCATGATAACCAATCGGATCGGCTTCGGCAGGCTTATAACCTTTGCCTTTTTGGGTTTTTATATGTAAAAGCTGTGGGCCTTTTAAGTTACGCATATTGCGCAGCGTATCAACCAACATATTCACATCATGTCCATCAATTGGGCCAATGTAATTTAGACCTAATTCTTCAAAAAAAGTACCCGGGATCATCATCCCTTTAATATGTTCTTCCATACGGCTGGCAAGCTCTTTTACCGGCGGTACACCAGAGAGCAGCTTTTTACTGCCTTCGCGGATGTTGGTATAAAAGCTACCTGATAAAATACGCGCAAAATGATTGGTTAACGCACCGACGTTTTCAGATATCGACATTTCGTTATCGTTCAAAATGATCAGCATGTCTGATTTAACATCGCCAAGATGGTTCATTGCTTCAAAGGCCATACCCGCAGTAATTGCGCCATCGCCGATTACCGCGACTGTTTTACGCCCTTTGCCTTCTTTTTGCGCAGCAATGGACATACCCAGCGCCGCAGAAATTGAGGTACTTGAATGGCCAACACTAAAGGTATCGTATTCACTTTCATCTCTAAAAGGGAAAGGGTGCAATCCGTCTTTTTGGCGAATGGTATGCATTTGGTCACGGCGGCCAGTCAGTATTTTATGCGGATAAGCTTGATGGCCCACATCCCAGACCAAACGGTCATCGGGTGTGTTGTATACATAATGTAATGCAACGGTAAGTTCTACGGTTCCTAAACCAGACGCTAAATGACCGCTACTTTGCGATACCGAATTGACTAAATAGTCACGCAATTCATGGCTAAATGCAGGAAGCTTATCTTGTGCTAACTCTCGCAAGTGGGCTGGTTCGTTCACCAAATCAAGTAATGGATACTTGCTGCTATCAAGTGTCATGGTTTTTTATATATCCTTCGCTAATATTAACCCTCCTCAAAACAAACGAGGTTTAAAAGGCGACTTAATATTCAGTAATAATTTTGTTCTAAGATTTAATACGGTTTAGCCATGTTTAATGGTCACGTTCAATTAAATAGTTTGCCAATGCCGCTAAATCTGTTGTGTCTGCGTCAATGTTAGCTAATGCCTCATGGGCTTGTTGTATTAAATTTTGTGCTTTTTGCTTAGCGCCTAGCATACCTAATAAAGCGGGGTATGTCGCTTTATTCGCTGCAATATCTGACCCTTGTGGCTTGCCTAAAGTAAGCGTATCGCCCTCAACATCTAAAATATCGTCATGAACCTGAAATGCAAGCCCTATAGCGTATCCAAAAGTTGATAAGTTATCTAAAGTTTGTTGGCTCGTATTAGGAGCACACAGTGCACCAAGAGTAATCGCACAATTTATTAGCGCACCGGTTTTAAGTTTATGAATACGTTCTAACTCATCAACAGTAATAACCTTATCGGTTGCTGCAATATCACGGCCTTGTCCGGCAACCATACCTTGTAACCCCGAAGCATGCGCTAATGCTGCGATCATTTTTAATTGTGCTTCAGTCGAGCATTTAAATTTATGCTTGGCAATAAGTTCAAATGCTAAAGTTTGCAGTGCATCTCCAGCTAAAATCGCTTGTGCTTCACCGTATACAATATGGCAAGTAGGGCGACCACGGCGTAAGTCGTCATCATCCATCGCAGGTAAATCGTCATGCACTAATGAATAACTATGAATGCATTCAATGGCTGCTGCCAGCACATCTAAATCACGTTTTTCAGCACTGAGCATTTTGCCTGTGGTATAAACCAAAAAAGGGCGTAATCTCTTCCCGCCATTCATTAGACTGTAATGTGTGGCTTCTTTTATGGTGTTGTCGCTTTCAAGTGGTTGTTCGAAATAAAGGTTGAGTGTATTGACTACATCATCTTGAGCGAGCTTTATTTGTTCTTTTATGCTCACAATTATTCCAAATCGTTATCAAACTGAGTAAGCGGTGCTTTTTCGTCATTACCCATTAATATCGACACCTTTTGCTCAGCTTGTTGAAGTTTGCCTGAAGATGCGCTCGCAAGTGCAATACCTCGCTCAAATTGCTTTAAAGACTGTTCAAGCGATAAATCACCTTGTTCCATTTCACTGACAATTGTTGTTAGCTCTTCTAGTGCTTGTTCGAAACTTAAATTTTCAGGTTTTTTAGTCGCCATCTTTATTTTCAACTTACATAATAAATTTAGACGCCAATTTTAGGGGGAATGCTAAACTAGGTCAAAGAATGATATTGTTTTTTGATAGATAAATGCTGTTGATTGGGTTTTATTGCGTTTCAACGTTATTTTTTAAAATTATTAATTTTGATTAATTAGGTTGATTACCTATGTTGATCTAAAATAGGACTAATCGTAATTTTACCGTTTATCATAAAAATCACTTAAGTATTTCAGTATCTTGCCGATAAACAATTAATAACAACGCTTGCGAAGAAAAAATATAAAACCTTTGGAGGGAATGTGGATTTAGCAACCATTATTGGGATCCTTGGCGCAATTGGCTTAATTGTCATGTCCATGTTTATGAGTAGTAGCGGTGAAGTCGCTATGTTTTACAATACCCCTTCTGTGGTTATCGTATTTGGTGGTTCCCTTTTTATCGTTTTATCTAATTTTACCATGTCGCAATTTCTTGGCATTGGTAAAGTATGTGCAAAAGCGTTTATGTTTAAAATTGAACCCCCTGAAGCGTTAATTGAAAAGGCGGTTGAGCTAGCAGATTCTGCCCGAAAAGGCGGGTTTTTAGCCTTAGAAGAAGCCGAAATTCCAAATCCATTCATGCGCAAAGGCGTTGATATGCTCGTGGATGGGCATGATGCGGATGTAGTGCGTGCAACATTACAAAAAGATATTTCCCTGACGACGACTCGTCATGAAATGGGCGCAAGCTTATTTAAGTCGCTAGGTGATATTGCTCCCGCAATGGGGATGATCGGTACGTTGATAGGCTTAGTGGCTATGCTCTCGAACATGGATGATCCAAAAGCAATCGGACCTGCAATGGCGGTAGCCTTGTTAACAACGTTGTATGGGGCATTTTTGGCGAATGTTGTCGCCATTCCTATTCAGGTAAAACTTGAACTGCGTAAAGACGAAGAGGCCATGAATCAGCGCTTAATTTTAGATGCGGTATTAGGCATCCAAGATGGCCAAAATCCTAAAGTAATTGAAGGGATTTTGAAAAATTATCTAGCTGAATCAAAACGCGCAGTCAATACTGAGGAATAATTATGTCAGATGAAGAGTGCAAATGCCCTCCTCCAGGGTTACCTGCATGGATGGGGACATTTGCCGATTTAATGTCGCTATTAATGTGCTTTTTTGTACTTTTACTCGCATTTTCTGAAATGGATGTACTTAAATTTAAACAAATTGCGGGCTCAATGAAGTTTGCTTTTGGTGTACAAAATAAAATAGAGGTAAAAGACATTCCAAAAGGGACATCTGTTATTGCTATGGAGTTTACGCCGGGTAAACCTGAGCCAACTCCTATAGAAACCATTCAGCAACAAACGGTTGAAATGACTCAACAAATGCTTGAGTTTCAGGCGGGAGATGAAAGCTCCGCAGGTGGACGTCAAGAGCAACGTGGTGAAAAGCGAGGTGGTGAATCAAGCAGTACCTCAGAGGAAGTTGCTGCAGCTACGGCAGTGTCTGCTGCTGATCAAGAGCAAATAAATGACTTAGTTAAAAAAATTGCGCAACAGCTTGAAAAACAAATTATTGATGGGGCTATTGAGCTTGAATCTTTAGGGCAGCAAATCATAATTCGTATTAGAGAAAATGGCTCGTTTCCATCGGGGAGTGCATTTTTACAACCACAATTTAAACCTATCATTCAAGATATTGGCCGATTACTTAAAGATGTACCCGGTGAAATTACGGTGTCTGGTCATACGGATGATTTTCAGGTATCCAACGAGCTTTACATTAATAACTGGGATTTATCCTCTAAACGCGCAGTTGCGGTAGCGAGTGAATTACAAAAAGTTCCAGGTTTTGATAAAACCAGAATGATGGTGGTAGGGCGTGCAGAAACACGACCTTTAGTACCTAATGATTCCCGCGAAGATCGCAGACGCAATCGCCGTGTAGAAATATCTATTTTACAAGGTAAGGCAAAAGAGTCAGCGCCAATTGATGTAAGATAGAATGATTTGGCTATGTACCTTTTTTAGCGTAGAGTGCAACATTATTAACAAATGTAATGGGGCGAATATGTTGACTAAGTATTGTAGTATGCCTGGTAACGGCGATGGAACTGATGAAGATACAAAAGTTAAGTAAGGTTATTTAGTTTGCCTGAATGGTTTTTGTATTTTGTAAGTATATTAAGTAAAAGCTGGGTTCTTATTTTGAGTCCGGCTATTTTTATATTCTTTATCCTCAAAGATTATTTAGCTCTTAGGTTCGTTGTTATTACCGCCGCTTTTTTCTTATTTGGCACTGTGACCTACTCAAGTTTAATGGCGTTTGATGATGGTATTTATATATACCGTTACCTTGTATGGGCATTAACAGATATTACTTGGATGGCCCTTATTGCTTATTGGGGTCTTAAAGATAAAGTGCATTTGTGGCAATGTGTACTTGGCCAACTTGTGGTTATTGCTGCCCCTATTCTGCAATTGTTTCGTTTAGTAGATCGCCATCTTTGGGATTTATCGTATAGTACTGTTATGTATCAAACATTTATGCCCTTAATAAATATCGCTACTGTTGTTATATGTTATCTACCGCTTTTATATATTTTTGTTAATAAGCGAAATAAAGCTTTAAGCTTATAACGACAAAAATACCCCTCGTTTAAAATGATGTGCTAGACTACTGTTTATATGAACAGTGTTAGAGCTATGTTATGAAACTTTATATTGCTGAAAAACCCTCTTTGGGTCGCGCTATTGCAGACGCACTTCCTAAACCGCATAAAAAGCATGATGGCTATATTGAAGTGGCAAATGGTGATTGCGTATCTTGGTGCATAGGTCATTTGCTTGAGCAAGCAGAACCCGATGATTATGATGAGCGTTTTAAAAAGTGGCAGTTTGAACATTTACCTATTGTGCCTGAGCATTGGCAACTTAAAGCAAAGCCTAAAACTCGTAAACAACTCACTATTTTAAAAAAGCTAATCAAAAAAGCAACAACACTTGTACATGCTGGCGATCCTGACCGTGAAGGCCAGTTATTAGTTGATGAAGTTATAGAACAAGCAAAAATCAGCCAAGCAAAAAAACAAAATATTCAGCGTTTATTGATCAGTGACTTAAACTTAACGGCAGTTAAAAAGTCAATAAATAGTATGCGTGCTAACCGTGATTTTATCCCTTTAAGTGTATCTGCTTTAGCACGGTCTCGTGCTGATTGGTTGTTTGGTATGAATTTAACGCGAGCTTATACGCTAGCTGGGCAAAAAGCGGGCTTTGGTAATGTGTTGTCGGTTGGGCGAGTACAAACACCTATTTTAGGTTTAGTTGTAAATCGTGATAATGAAATCGCAAATTTTGTATCCAAACCATTTTATGAAGTACTTGCTCATCTTGTTACACCTGAGCAGCAATCATTTACTGCTAAGTGGATACCGAGTAAAGCGTGCGAACCATATCAAGATGAAGAGGGCAGAGTACTTAATAAAGCCTTAGCCGAAAATGTGACTTCACGCATTGCTAATCAGCCCGCAAATGTAACAGCGCTTGAGCAAAAGCAAAAAAAACAAACCGCGCCTCTTCCTTATAACTTATCTGCTTTACAAATAGATGCTGCTAAAGCTTTTGGGATGCCAGCACAAAAAGTACTCGATATTTGCCAAGTTTTATATGAACGTCATAAATTAATTACCTACCCACGCTCAGATAACCGTTACTTACCGAGAGAGCATCACCAAGATGCACCTGCTATTTTAAAAGCGATAGCCGTAAATGGTGGGCAGTCAGTAGAGCTGGTAAATGAGGCAAATGCAAAACAACGTAGTAAATGTTTTAATGATGCAAAAGTGGCCGCTCATCACGCCATTGTGCCGACAGCTAAACAGTTAAAAAGTGTGAGTTTAGCCAATGATGAAGCAAAAATTTATCAGTTAATAAGTCGACACTATTTAATTCAGTTTTATCCCGACTACATATATAACGAAAGCAAAGTAGAGGTAACCATAGCCGGTGGTTTATTTAAAGCAAGTGCAAAGCAAGATGTAAGCTTAGGTTTTAAATTGCTCATGGGTAAGTCGGAACTTAAAGAAGAAGCTACATTACCTTATTTAGAAAAAGGCATGGCACTTACTTGTACTAAAGGTGAAGTGGTGCAAAAGCATACATCTCCTCCGGCTCATTTTACCGATGCAACCTTACTTGCTGCTATGACGGGAATTAGCCGTTATGTAAAAGACCTGCAAATCAAAAAAATATTAAAAGAAACAGATGGCCTCGGTACAGAAGCAACGCGTGCAGGCATTATTGAGCTGTTATTTAAACGTCGCTTTTTAAAACGTGAGGGAAAAGCAATTAAAGCAACTGAAACAGGTCTGGCATTAATTAGTGTATTACCAGAGGGATTATCAAGCCCCGACTTAACTGCAAAATGGGAGTCGAGTTTAGGTGATATTGCACAGCAAGCAATGAGTTATCAGCAGTTTATACAACCTTTATTAGCCGATTTAACTAATTTTGTAAGCCAAGCGGCGAACTGCAATAGTCAGGCATTTGCACTGTTACCTAAAACGTCACCTAAAAAGCGCTTTGCCAAACGTACAAAAAAAGCGCCGTATAAAAAGTCGAGTTATAGAAAAAGCCCTACGGTAAATTAATCGCAGGGCTTACATATAGCGTTGAAGGTTACTGATTGAATAGTGCCACAGCGGCGTTACTCATTGCCTTTATTCCTGTAGGCAGTGCTACTTTATAATCAGGCGCAAATTTACTTGAATGTAACGAGGGCAGTGTTTCGTTATTTTTTATTGCCTTGGCGTACTGTTGTTGGTTAACGCCACCTAGCCAAAATAAGGTGATAGGAATATTTTCGTCGGTGCGCCCGTATAATCCAAAGTCTTCACCGGCCATTACCGCTTCTGTTTCGAGCACGTTTGCATCACCTATCGCACTTTTTATAGCGTTTCGAACAAGATTAGTTTGTACTGGGTTATTGTAAGTTGATGGAATTGATTCATCTTCATGAACTTTCACTACAGGGTAGAGAGATTCCTCAAGGCCTGCACTTTGTGCTATACCTGCAGTAATACGTTTAATTGCCGCTATTTGTGCGTTACGTATATCTGGATTGTAGCTGCGTAGCGTAAGTTGCAACTTAACTTCATCAGAAATAACATTGTGTTTAGAGCCACCATGAATGGAACCCACCGTTATCACTGAAGGTTCAAGTGGAGAAAGCTCTCGACTAGTAATTGTTTGTAGTGCAAGTATTGTTCGAGCTGCGATGATCACAGGGTCAATAGTTGTATGCGGGTAAGCACCGTGGCCACCTTTTCCTTTTATACTAATATCGACAGAATCAACACTGGCCATGGTGTATTCATTTTTCATTGCCACCTTACCCGCAGCAACATTAGCGCTTACATGCAAAGCAATAATATGATCAGGTTTAGCGTATTTGCTAAATAATCCTTCCTTGAGCATTGCTTTTGCACCACCGCCTACTTCTTCAGCGGGTTGAGCAACCATCATTAAAGTACCTTGCCACTGATTTTTATGCATAATTAATTGCTCTGCAGTGCCAATAAAAGAGCTCATATGAATATCATGACCACAGCCATGCATAACGCCAACTTCACTACCTTGATCATTAATTGTGGTAATAGTTGATGCGTAAGTTTTGCCTGTTTGCTCTGTTATAGGCAGGCCATCAGTATCAGTTCTGATCATGACGGTAGGGCCTTGACCATTTTTGTAAATTCCGACTACACCATAACCACCTACATTATCGGTTACGTCAAACCCTAATTTCTGAAGTCGTTCAGCGATTTTTTTACCTGTTTGCTTTTCCTTATATGACAATTCAGGTGATTGATGTAGGTCTAAGTAAAGTTTTTCTATTGCCGGCATGCTGGTATCAAGATTCAACTTAAGTGCTTGCGCATTCAATAATGGGCTGACTAATAAACACAATGCACTTACATACGCTAATTTCATATTTCCCTCACTACCTTCAATTGTATTTAAATGATTTAAACAGATGACTTGTAATTATTATCTTCATCACCATATAAAAACCTAAATAGATGAACATGGCAATAATTCAATGAGTAATATAGTTAGTCTTAACGCACAAAACCTTCAGCAAGTATTGGGTGAAACATCACAACAAAAGTTAGTACTACTTAACTTTTTTTCTCCACAAAGCCCAGAGTGTATTAGCCAAGCAGCTATTTTAGATAAGTTAGCTGCTGAATACAGCAACTATATAGTAGTCGCAAACTTAGACTGCGATGCAGAGCAGGCACTTGCCTCTCAACTTGCCCAACAAGTTGGATTGCAAACCTTACCTACTTTAGTGTTATTAAAAGACTCAGCTCCAGTTGATGTATTAGCGGGTGCTCAAACAGAAAGCCAAGTTCGTGATGCATTATCTAAACATTTACCAGCTCAACAAGACTTATTATTAGAGCAAGCCAAGCAAGCACTGATTAATAGCGACTTAAATGCCGCGTTTACTTATGCCAAACAAGCGTATGAACTTGATAGTCGTAATGCGAGGATTAAATTAGTACTGGCAGATATATGTATACAAATCTACAAACTCGATGAAGCCGCTGCGTTAATAGAAACAATAGATGTAAAAGAGCAAGATGCATACTTTAATAATATTAAGGCAAAATGTGAGGCCGCATTAGAGGCAACCGATTCACCTGAAATAAAAGCATTGCAAGAAAGAGTAGCCAAGCATCCCAATGAGCTTGAATTAAAAATGAAACTTAGTAACCTACTCAATGAAGCAGGAAGGAAAGAAGAAGCATTAGAAGCACTCTTTACTATCCTTAAAAAAGATCTTAACTATGATGAAGCCAAACCAAACTTCTTAGCAATAATCGCCTCTTTACCTGACGGCGATGCATTAGCCGCTAAATATCGCCGCAAGCTCTATAGTATTTTATATTAACGGCTAATTAGAACCTTTATAAAAGCATCTAACTAAAGATGCTTTTTTGTTTTCTACATTTAAAAAGAGGATAAATGCAGGGTTATCCACAGGGTTTTGTGGGTAACGTGTGTATCTAGGTGGGGTATCTTTGGGGTAACAATTAAATGCAAAAAAGCCTTTAAAAACGCTTGCGTTAGAATCGATTCTCCCTATAATGCGACCCCACTGAGACGGGGAACGCCAACGCATAGCGAAGCAGGAGCTGCTCAGAAAGTCGAGTAAAACTTGAGTTTAGATTTTTGATAAAGTTTAAAATTAAGTGTTGACAAAAAAACAGGAAAGCGTAATATGCGCAGCCCTAGCGAGATAAAGTTAAACGCTTTAACCGCAACGTTCTTTAACAATATAAAGCAATCATCTGTGTGGGCACTCGTACAGATTGAGTTCTAACAGCCAAGCTACTTCGTTCTTTATTGAGCAAGTAACGAGGCAAACAAATTTAGAGTCTCAATGTGATTTCTCGAAAGAGAAACTGAGTGACCAACAGCAATAACTACTTCGGTAGGAATTGCAGCACAGTCAATTCAATATCGAAAGATATTAAATAAATTCAGAATTCATTGAGCT
>NZ_PNCN01000040.1:0-25590 GCF_005886135.1 Pseudoalteromonas sp. S4741
ACCGTTCAAGGTTGAATTTGCAGTAGCCTGTTTGGTATTTAGGCAAGGCAGAGCCTATGTGGTGTGGTTTTTACTTAACCCACTAGGTTACAAACCCCGCGCCGCGATTAAACTGCCCCTAGTTTGAACAAATTTTAATCTGCAAGGGTCAACAGACCCTAGCTTAATAGCGAATAAAGGGGTTATTCAATTTCTTTTATCGCATTTAACACACGTTTTGCTGAAATTGGATAAGGCGTACCTAAGGTTTGCGCAAATAAGGATACGCGTAACTCTTGCTGCATCCAAAAAATAGCCTCAACATCATCAGGCAATGGCATTCCTTTAGGGGTTTTATTCGTCAGTTTTTTATATTCTTGCGCTACTTTTTCAAGCTCTAGCACACATAATCTATCACGATTTGGGTCAACGGGTAGCTTTTCTAGTCGTTTTTGAATCGCTTTTAAGTAACGAATTAAATCGCCAAGCTTATCCGCCCCATGCTGGCTCACAAAACCTTTAAAAATAAGCGATTCTAACTGAGATTTAATATCGCCATGGGCAGTGATCATGGTTAAATCTACACGCCCTTTCATTTTTTTATGCAGCGCATGAGCAATACTCAGTACTTGCTCTACTTGGGTTGCAATTGCTACTACGGTGTCGCCTAATTCGCCGCGAATATGCTCTTTAACCGCTTCAAATGCATCACTTGTACGAATATCACCATATTTAACTAATAGGCTATCAACACCCGATGCAATGCAGTCATCTATTAAATCGGCAATTTTACCAAAAGGATTAAAGTACAACCCTAGCTTAGCCTTGTTTGGTAAATTTTGCTGCAGGTATTTAATGGGTGATGGCACGTTTAATAACACTAAACGACGCAACCCTTGCTGGTGCGCTAATTTCGCTTTAATTTCGTTATCGAATAACTCCACTGCCGCCGTTGATTTTTTATCCACCAGCGCAGGGTACGCTTTAATTTCGTACTGACCTTGCTTTTTCACATAGGATGTTGGTAACTCTCCAAAATCCCACTGTGTTAAATCGGTTTTTTCTATGCCTTTGTCGGCGACTTTAGATAAGGTGTCGGTGACCTTGCCTTGTAGCTGCGCTTTAAGTTTAGCTAAATCGAGTCCACGTGCCAGTAGCTTGTCGTGTTCATCGCGCACCTCAAATTGTAGCCTTAAATGCGGAGCAAGCGCAGTTAAATCCCACGCTTCAGGGTCTACACGGACGCCGGTCATACGCAGTAATCGATTGCTTAGCGAGTCGATTAACGAGCCTTGTAATGGCTCTATAGCCGCTAACACCGCATCGGCATAATTGGGCGCAGGGACAAAGTTACGACGCAATGACTTTGGTAATGACTTAATTAACCCACAAATTAACTCATGACGAAATGCCGGTATATGCCAATCAAAGCCACTTTCTTGCACTTGGTTTAACAGTGCAACGGGTATTTGTACGGCAACGCCATCAACCGCTTGGCCTGGATCAAAGTGATAGGTAAGCGGCAGCATCAAATTATCTTGCTGCCATGTATCTGGGTAGTCAAATTCGGTAATGCTGCTGGCGCCATGTTGCATGAGCTCTTCGCGCGTCATGTGCAGGTAGTGTTTGTCTTGTTGTTTTTGTGTTTTATACCACTTAATAAACGCAGCACGATTGTTAATATCGCTGGGTATTTTCTTCTCGTAAAACTCAAACAAGGTTTGCTCATCAACTAAAATATCGCGTCTACGAGACTTGTTCTCGAGCACTTGAATATCTTCAATTAATTCGCGGTTATACGCTAAAAATGCTTCATTTAATCCAAGCTCTTGTTCAACCAGCGCCGAGCGGATAAATAATTCGCGGCTTACTTTAGGGTCAATCTTGCTATACACACACCGGCGTTTATTAACGATAAGCAGGCCGTAAAGTGTTTGTTGCTCAAAGGCAATGACTGCACCGGGCTTTTTCTCCCAGTGTGGCTCTGTATAGCTTCGCTTTACCAAATGTTGAGCAAACGGTTCTACCCAGTTCACATCTATTTTGGCATTAATACGGGCATAGAGTTTACTGGTTTCTACCAATTCAGCCGACATCATCCACTTGGGGCTCTTTTTAAACAAGCCAGATCCTGGAAAAATATGAAATTGGCTATTACGTGCGCCTTTATACAGCTGCTTTTCGTCTTTAAAACCAATATGACTAAGCATGCCACTTAACAGTGCTTTGTGAATAAGCTCGCTGTCTGCAACATTCGTAGTGGCTTTCATTTTCATTTCATTGCACACAGTGCTGATTTGATAAACGATGTCTTGCCATTCACGAATACGCATATACGCTAAAAAGTCTTTTTGACATAGCTTTCTAAACTGGCTATTGGTCAGCTCACTTTGCTGCTCTTCGAGGTAATTCCACAAGTTTAAAAAGGCGATAAAGTCAGAGTCTGGATCGTCAAAGCGACCGTGTTTTTCATTCGCTGCCTGGCGTTTTTCTTGTGGTCGTTCTCGTGGATCTTGAATTGAAAGCGCAGCAACAATAATAATCACCTCACGCAATGCACCCAGCTTATGCGCAGTCAGCACCATTTTTGCTAAACGCGGATCCACTGGCAAACGACTCAGCTCTCGACCAGATTGCGTTAAACTGGTTTTTTGATGACGTTTAGCTTCTTTTACCGCTTCTAATTCTTCAAGCAGTGTTAAACCATCGTTAATGTTGCGGCTATCTGGGGCTTGCACAAAAGGAAATTGCGCCATATCACCCAACCCTAATGCCAGCATTTGTAAAATAACTGACGCTAAGTTAGTACGCAATATTTCAGGATCGGTAAATTCAGGACGTGATAAAAAATCGTCCTCTGAATACAAGCGAATACAAATACCCGCTTCAACACGTCCACAACGCCCCATTCGCTGATTAGCACTAGCTTGCGAAATAGGCTCTATGGGTAAACGTTGAACCTTTGTACGGTAACTGTAACGACTAATACGCGCCGTACCCGGGTCAATAACATAACGAATACCTGGCACCGTTAGCGATGTTTCAGCCACGTTGGTTGAAAGAATAATGTGGCGGCGCGAATGCGGCGCAAAAATACGATTTTGTTCAGCGTTCGATAGCCTTGAATACAAAGGTAATATATCGGTGTGTTTTAAATTACGCTTACTTAGCGCATCGGCGGTATCGCGTATTTCTCGCTCACCGTTTAAAAAGATCAGAATATCACCGGGGCCTTCAGCGCAAAGTTCATCGACCGCATCAAAAATCCCCTGTAACTGGTCGCCTTCGGCTTCCACGTCTTCTTTTTGGATGTCACTGATGGGGTTATAGCGTACATCCACAGGGAATGTCCGGCCTGATACTTCAATAATTGGCGCATCATCAAAGTGCTTAGAAAAACGCTCTGGATCAATGGTCGCAGAGGTAATAATAACTTTTAAGTCAGGACGTTTAGGAAGTAAATTTTTAAGGTAACCTAAAATAAAATCAATGTTTAAACTGCGCTCATGCGCCTCATCAATAATAATGGTGTCGTATTGATTCAAAAAACGGTCTTGTTGTATTTCAGCTAATAAAATACCGTCGGTCATCAGTTTTATATAACTGTTATTAGAAACCTGATCGCTAAAACGAATTTTAAAACCCACTTGCTGACCAAGCTCGCATTGCATTTCTTCTGCTATACGATTGGCAACGCTACGTGCAGCTAAACGTCTAGGTTGAGTATGGCCTATATACCCATCAACCCCACGTCCTAACTCTAAACACATTTTAGGAATTTGTGTGGTTTTACCTGAGCCGGTTTCACCAGCAATGATCACCACTTGATTATTAGCAATGGCCTCTTTGATGGTGTCTTTTTTTTGACTGACCGGTAATTGCTCAGGATAAGTAACGTTAGGTAGCCCAGCTAATCGCTGCTCGCGAAGCGATTGACTGCGACTGATATCAGCCGTAATTTTTTCAAGCGCACTAGTAAGTTTTGCCTCGTCGGTAATTTTTTTTACGCCATGAAGGCGCTTTTTAAAACTGAATTGATCTTTTTTTAAGCACGTTTTTAGCTCGCCAAACAACTGACCTAGGTTTACCACCTGCATACCTTATAAAAATTAGTCAAAGAGCCTCGATTGTAGCAAATTAAATGGCTGGGGTTAATCCTGTAAAGGACATAACAATCAGTGGATTATTATATAAACCTCCAGCCACTAAAGAAAAACGCTTATTCGTCGCTAAAAATACCTACATAAGTCGCTTGCGTATTCGATTTACTCGCACGGTACATGCCTGTGGTATTAAACGGCAGGCTAATATTGCCTTTTGTATCAACAATAATAACACCGCCTGTGCCGCCAATCGGTTTAAGCACCCCATTTATTACTTCATCCCCGGCTTGGGCAATGGTTTTACCTTGGTATTTTACTCGTGCGCAAATATCGCTTGCCACATTATAACGAATAAAATATTCGCCATGGCCAGTTGCCGATACCGCACACGAGGCGTTTTCTGCAAAGGTACCCGCGCCAATAACTGGTGCATCACCAATACGGCCAAAACGTTTTGCGGTCATTCCGCCAGTTGACGTGCCCGCGGCTAAATTACCTTGTTTATCCAGTGCCACCGCACCCACAGTACCCATTTTATAATTAGCGGGTAACGCCTTATGCGCTGCTTGATAATCTTTATTGGTGTTTTTGCTCGCCTCTAGTTTTTCCTTTGCTTTTAATAAAGCTTCATAGCGATGCTTTGTATCAAATATATTATTCTCTACTAAGCTAATGCCTTGCTCTTTAGCAAACTCTTCTGCACCTTGGCCACTTAACATCACATGCACCGATTTTTCCATCACTAAACGGGCAAGTTTAATTGGACTTTCTATGTGCTTAATGCCCGAAACTGCTCCAGCTTGGCGGTTACGACCATCCATAATAGAGGCATCTAACTCATGGCTACCATCATAGGTGTATACCGCGCCGCGTCCGGCGTTAAAATAAGGCGATTGCTCTAACACTTCAATGGCTGCTGTGACTGCATCAAGACTTTCTCCGCCTTGTTCAAGTACCTTATACCCGGCCTCAACAGCTTGAGCTAATTTATCGCGGTAAGCTTGCTCTTGATCAGCCGTAAATTTACTTTTTTCGATTGTGCCCGCCCCGCCATGAATCGCAATGGCAAACGGCGTGCTCGCACTCAATGCAGATGAGCTCACACTCATTAAACTACCGCAAAGCAGTCCTAGTAATAGTGATTTTTTCATTGTGCGTTCTTTTGTTAGTTAATATTAAAACTAATGTGAATGGTTACGTGGGGTTTTTCAAGTGAACTGAGTTTAATGGCATAAAAAAAGCGCCCTGAGGCGCTTTTTAAATTCTGTTTAAAAATTACGCTTGTTGCGCTTTTAAACGTGCTAAACGTGCTACTTGGTGAGTAGACGTTAAGAAAGAATAGATAGGTGCTAAATAACCGCGTTTACGAAGCTCTAGAAAGTCTGCATCGCTTAGCTCATTTAGTTTTTTCTCATCGATAAGGTAAATACCGTTGATGTCTTTTTTCTCGCCTTTAATATCAACCGTTAGCGTTTGTGCTACTAGTAATTCTTTATCAGCAAGGAATTTAGTGAACGCATCAGTGACTTGTGAAAACTCAATGAACGATACTAACGCTTCTTTACGACGCTTAAGGTAATCAGTTTCTTCACCGTTTTCGAATAATGCATTACCCTCTTCTTCACCAACTAATGAGCTCGCTTCGTCAATTACAATACCAAATTGATCTTGCTCAGGGTGCTTTACTAAACCTAATGGGTAACGTGTCGTTGCCATAGGTGCAAACGCAGCTGTCCATTTGTCACCATCAACAAATAAGTTTTCACCTGGCTCTAGGCCAAACATAGCAACGGCTTGAAAAGTACCTGTTTCGTTATTTTTAACAAAAGACATTGGAAACTCATTGGCGATACGCGCAAACTCGTGTGCTACAACTGGCACTAAGTGTTGAGTTTTCATAAATTCGATATTGATGCCATTTTTAATTTTAGTGTTGGCATGTTTTTCGTTGTGTAAAGGCTGTACTTGTTGCTCCGCCATGTTACTGCTCCGTTATTTTATAAATTTGATTTTTTACTGTTAGTGCCCTAAGGCTAAAGGTTTTGGCAACAAAAAGGAAGTGAAAATTTTGTGGCAGTTTGTAGGATATTAATTAACAAAAAATTATCGTTGATTATTTAGACAAATATATAAAAACGTTACTTATGATATGCCGCAACCTTACTTGAGGTTGTTGCACGCATTTTTTCAAAATGAAATACTGCCTAAAATAGAAAACAAAAACTACCAAGAGTCTATTCTTCATAAAAGTTTGCTTTCATTAGTTTCATGTAAACCGGCTAATTTAATTGTCGATCAATTTCCAGCATGTACTTGAAGCATTTTTAAATTGATTTTGTTTAAAACAACGTGGTGAGTAGGAATTTTCAAACCGTAAAACATGCTTGTGAGTTAGTGTTTAATAAATTTAACCATTTGATTTTTTGCTATAAGTAAAATTTATTCAGGATTTACAATCGGTGTAAAAGCCTATTTTATACTGCTAATTGTGGAGGCAATACTCAGCATTTCATCTTTATCTCTGCGCGGCTTTGTTTAATTCAGCAAAGAGTAAAACAGATCAGCAATAAAAAAGGTCAGTAGCAAAAGCGACTGACCTTTCATTAAACCATCAATACAAAGAGGTTTAGCGCACATCTAATTTATATTAAAATTAGGGCGCCCAATACACTTCAATGTTGATCTCAGGGTGATTTAATACCGCACGTAACGGCATGTCATTCACATCGCCCCCCGCTAAAGCTTGTTTATAAACAGCCAGCTTTTCATCGCCACTAATTAACAATTTAACCACTTTAGATTGTGCAATCGCATTTAACGTTAAGCTCATGCGCTCAGTAATACTGCCTGTTACGTCACTTTGTATCGCGTTGATAGCGCACACAAGTTGGCTTGAATCTAGGCCGTTTTTCAGGCCTTGTGCATGTGGGAATAATGACGCGGTGTGGCCATCTGGGCCCATGCCTAAAATAGTCACATCAAAAGGACGTTTTAATGCTTGAAACTGCGCTTCACAGGCATCAACCCCTTGCTCTGCAGTGGCTGCCGTATTTTTCATGCTAATAAAATTAGCCGCTGCACCATGGTTTTGTAACAAAGTACGCTTGATGAATGCTTCATTACTCTTTTCATGACTTGCCTCAACCCAGCGCTCATCAACCATAGCAACATCAATGTTTGCCCAGTTTAAATCAAGGGTCGATAAATGTTTATAAGCCGGCTCAGGTGAAGAACCGCCTGAAACCATTAATACTGCACGGCCATCACGTTCAATACCATCACGTAAAGCATGCTCTAACGACTGAGATAGTTCATCAGTCAGCGCAGCTTTATCGTCAAAAAACTTTTCTACTATTGTTGCCATCACTTATGCCTTATCGCCAGTGTTAAACCAAACATGATTATTCTCTGCTAATAATTCATCTGCATCTTCAGGGCCCCAACTACCGGCTCTATATAGTGCTGGTTTACCTTTTTCCTGCCAACGTTCAATTATTGGATCAATCCATTTCCACGCTTGGCGTACTTCGTCGCGGTGAATAAATAATGATGGATTATTCGCTGCAGCATCAAGCATTAAACGTTTGTAAGCATCTGAGTGAAAGCCATTACTATATGCTTGCGACAGCTCAATGTTCATCGTTACAGGCTCAAGTTGCATGTCTAAATTATCTAAACGCTTCGACATCAGCGTTAATTGAATACTTTCTTGTGGTTGTAAACGGATCACCAAACGGTTTGGCTCGATATTACCTACGCTGTCCTCATACACGTTATGAGATACTTTTTTATATTCAACCACAATTTCAGCGCAGCGCTTTGCCATACGTTTACCGGTACGCAGGTAAAAAGGCACACCTGCCCAACGCCAATTATCAATGTGCGCTCGAATAGCCACGAACGTTTCAGTTTTACTTGCCCCTTCGTTTAGCTCTTCTAAGTAACCTGGGACTATTTTACCGTTTAAATCACCCGGTACGTATTGCCCACGAATAATATTGTCATCAACATCGCTGCCCTCTAATGGGCGTAATGCTTCTAATACTTTTAACTTTTCATTACGAATACTATTGGCTTTAAGTTTATGCGGTGACTCCATTGCGACTAAGCAAAGTAGCTGTAACAAGTGGTTTTGCACCATGTCACGCAAGGCACCGGCTTTATCATAAAAACCAGCGCGGCTCTCAAGCCCTACCGTTTCTGATAAGCTAATTTGGATATTATCAATCGATTTAGCATCCCACATGTTTTCAAATAATGAATTTGAAAAACGCAATGCCATTAAGTTTTGAACGGTTTCTTTACCTAGGTAGTGGTCAATACGGAAGATTTGATCTTCGTCGAAGTACTGTGCAATTTTCGCATTAATAACTTCTGCAGACTCGCCACAATAACCGATTGGTTTTTCTACAACAACACGTGAATTGGCTGTTATTAATTTTTTAGTAGATAGAATTTCACAACAAGTGCCATACACAGCTGGCGGAAGAGATAAGTAAAACACACGAGATTTATCGCTGTCGTCTTCATCAAGAATCTTTTTCAGTACATCCCAGTTATCATCCGCTTCGGTAACATTACTCACTACAGGCACTAAAAACGCTGAGAACGATTTCCAATCCTTAGCGTTATACTCGCCTTCGCTTAAAAATTCTTGTAATGCTTTGTGTGCGGTATCAATGTATTCATCACATTTACTTTGTTCGCGCACGGTAGGCAAAATACGTGAGCCTTGCGGTAAGTTACCTTCTTGATATGCTCGATACATTGCAGGAAGTAATTTGCGTAACGCAAGATCACCACCGCCCCCAAAAATTATAATATCAAAAGGATTAAGCATAGTTACTCTCTACGTTTATGCTACCTGCCACTACCGTATTGGTAATCAGTTATAGCGGTTTATTATCTGGATAATGCAGGCCTTAGCACAAAGCCTACTAATGTTGTTCGTTATATGCGCCATAAAATATGGGTCTAGGGACACTGTAATTCCTCTCACAAAAATACAGGCCCTAGGACTCCAGCGCTACCCGTTCAAAGGTATTTGGTTACTTATTGTGTAATAAATGAATGTGTTACTGCGTACGGTGTTGTTTGTAGTACGCCATTAAGCCCTGTGTTGAGCTGTCGTGCTCATTAACCACGTTATCGTCGGTTAATTCAGCTTCAATTTTAGAGGCTAAGCCTTTACCAAGCTCAACGCCCCACTGATCAAACGAACATATTTGTAAAAGAATACCGTGGCAAAAAATCTTATGTTCATACAATGCAATTAAACGACCCACCGCTTTTGCATCAACCGTGTCTAATAATATAGACGTTGTTGGGCGGTTTCCTTGATGAATTTTATGCTTTAGTAGCATTTCAATTTGCGCAGGCGTTTTGCCTTTGGCTGTTAAATCAGCGGTTATCTGCTGCGCATCTACCCCGTTCATTAATGCTTCGGTTTGTGCAAAAAAGTTCGATAATAAAATATTGTGATGCTTATCAACGTTAACTTGTGGTTTTACAGAGCCAATAAAGTCCGCAGGGACAATTATATTGCCTTGGTGCAAACATTGATAAAACGCATGCTGGCCATTTATTCCAGTCATGCCCCAAATAATAGGCACGGTAGTGTAAGGTACGGTTTGCCCGTCAAAAGTGACGTGTTTACCGTTACTTTCCATTTCACCTTGTTGTAAATATGCAGGCAACATATGCAATGCTTGGTCGTAAGGTAAAATAGCTTGCGAATCAAACCCTAAAAAGCTGGTATTCCATACACTCAACAGCGCCATAATTAAAGGAATATTCTGCTCAAGCGGCGCCGACTTAAAGTGCTCGTCAACTTCAAACGCCCCTTCTAAAATAGCTTCAAATGCTTCAAAGCCGGCATAAAGTGCAATAGGTAAACCAATCGCACTCCAAAGTGAAAAACGACCGCCAACCCAATCCCACATGGTAAATACGTTTTCGTCACTAATACCAAATGCCGCGGTTTTTTCTAAATTAGTGCTTACTGCCACAAAATGCTTTGCTATGGCGCTTTTATCTTTGGCGCTATTTAAAAACCAATCAACTGCTGTTTTTGAGTTGGTCATGGTTTCTGATGTAGTAAACGTTTTTGACGAAATAACAAATAACGTTGTTTCAGGGTCAACTTTATTCAATACCGACGCGATTTGTACGCCATCAGCATTAGAAACATAATGAACGTTTAACGGCTTATCAACCACTGATTTAAGTGCTTCAGTTGCCATTTGAGGGCCTAGGTTTGAACCCCCTACTCCAATACTCACTACATCTTTCACCGCTTTGCCGGTGTAACCTAACCACTGTCCACTGCGTACTTTTTCAACAAAGGTTTTAATTTTAGCAAGTTCGCTATCGACCGCCTCAGTAATATTTTCACCGTCAACAACAAGCGGTGTATGGGCGCGATTTCTAAGTGCGGTATGCAATACAGCACGGTCTTCGGTGATATTTATTTTTTCACCGGCAAACATTTTTTCACGCCACACTTCAATATCACACTCTTTAGCTAATGAGATTAATTGAGCGAAAACTGTTTCATCAATACGTTGTTTTGAATAATCAAACAATACACCGGGAATGTGAGTAGAAAATTGAGAAAAACGAGAATCGTCTTGTGCAAATAAAGTTTTCAGATGTGTTTGTGTCATCTTTTGTGCACTATTTTCTAGTGCTTGCCAACTTACTAACTCAGAACGGCTCGCCATGTAAACATCCCCTAATTTATTAACCTGTTGATTTAAAGCGCTTTATTTAATTTTTTACGACGCAAAACAACCGAATTTTGTAAAAAGCAAAGCCCAATATTATAGCTTAAAAAGTCTAATTTGCGTTATTTTTATAAGCTTTGATGCAGATAATAGCGCAATTTTTTGCTTTTGACACCGGTATCATAAAATTAAAAATTGAATTTAACAACTGATCAGCCCCTCTCTTTAATAAAGATTTTATTAATTTCTAACTGATCCAAATTAAAGCGAGCAAAAAAAAGCCGACAAATGTCGGCCTTTCCTCTAAAAAAACAATTAACCGGTTAACGCTAAACCACCTGCTAAGTTATAAACACTGCTGTAACCAAGCTCAGTCAAATTTGCTGCCGCAATTTTTGAACGGTTACCACTGCGACACACCAAAATATACTGGTTGTTTTTGTCCAATTGACCTTGCGTAAGTGCATGAGCCATTCGACTTAAAGGAATATTTAAGGTTTTAGCTATGGGTACGTTTAGCAATACGCTTAAATTATTAGCGCCATGTTCATAAGGTTCTCGGGTATCAATTAAATACGCATTGCCCTTTACCAGTATTTCTTTTGCTTGGTTAAAACTTAATTGCGAAGTTTCTACAGCAGGCTTAGCATTAACATAACCACAGAGCGTGTTAGCTTGTGTTTGCTGTTGTAAATCTGCTTGCTGTTTTTGTGCGGCAAATTCAGCGTCATTAATATCACCTTTAATTAAGGTTTGTAATAATGGCGTTTGCTGCTGTTGAACAGCCCAGTTCATTGCAAAGCACTGTTGGTAATCATGCCCTGAACACACCACACTTAGCGGATTCAGCTCTGCTGCTAACCTCGTCAAGGAATGCGCCATTTGCATTGCATCCCCGCCATCAAGCGCGGTATTTCCAAGCCCTGCAGGTAAAATTAAATCACCGCAAAAACAGTACTCAACATCACCATTATTCGCTTTTAATAAATAACTCACGCTATCTTGGCTATGCCCTGGTGTGGCTAACTTTTCGAGTACGTGAGTGGTTAATTGCAATTTGTCGCTATTAGTTGGCCAGCCTAATTTATCAACCTCTCCAGCGACTAGGTTTTCGTTAAGTGCGCTGCGCATTAAATCAAGTGCGCAGTGACGTTCTTGATGCTCGTGCGTATTTAAAATAGCGGTAATAGTTAAATTTTGTGTAGTTACTATTTTTTCAAAGCGAGGGATCAATTCAATAATCGGATCGATAATAAATGCATGTTGATCATCTGTTACATACAACCAACTACATGCACCTTGGTGTCTAAATTGGGTAAGCCCTAAAGCACATACTTCTTGCACAGGAAAACTGCTATCAGAAATCACTAAACAGTTAGCTTGTAATACCGTTTTAAGCGCTCTAATTTGTTCACATGCATCATCTATTTGCGCCATCGTGGCAGCAGGGCCAAACGACAAACGAATAGCGTTTTCACTTTGCCACTGTGAGGCTCCCATCGCAGCAAGCACAAAGCTCTGCGTAGCTCCCGTGCTGCATGCAGAACCACCGCTGACCCTAATACCTGCAGCGTCAAATAAATCAATAACTTCTTTACTGGTTAAATCATTAACTGCAAAATTAAGCGTTGTGGGCACTGAGCAGGCAAAGTCATGATTAAAGGTAATACTTCCAAAAGTATCAACTAAGGCGCTATGCAGTTTATCTCGATACAAGTTAAGTACATCTGTTGACTTAAATGTCTCGTCTTGTTTATCTAGCAGCAAACTAAACAGTTTATTGAGCCCAGCTATACCAGGCAGGTTTTCTGTACCAGAGCGCATGCCACTTTCTTGTCCGCCACCGGCTATAAAGGGCGTGTATGGGCTGCCTTGACGAATATACAATAAACCTATGCCTTTAGGTGCATAAAGTTTATGCCCTGAAAAAGGCGCATAATCAATCGTGGTTTCACTTAGGTTGAGCTGTTGTTTGCCAAGCGCTTGTACGCAATCAACCATCCAAGTGACTTGGCTATTACGACTACGAATCACCTTTTCTATGGCGCTTAGATCTTGGTAAACACCGGTTTCATTATTAACGGCCATCGTGCAAATCATCAAAGCGTTATCAATATGCTGAGCAATAAAGTCTAAATCTAAAATACCACCACGATTAACCGGAATAGCAATAATGTCTGCGTTAATTTCCAGCACTGTATTCCAATGCTTTAGGGTATTAGGCACCGCTTTATGTTCGGTTGCCCCGTACAATAAAACGGGGTTTGGCTTTGTATGGTGTTTTGCATTAATGAGCGTCGATACAATGGCGGTTTGAATCCCCTCAGTGGCACCGGAGGTGAATAAAATATCGCCCTGTTGCGCGCCAATGACGGTACGGGCTTTTTGCCTGGTTTGTTCTAATAAGTGTTTAGCTTGAATGCCGGTTATATGAGGACTTGAGGGATTACCAAAACAAATTTGCATAGCATGGCACACCACCTCTGCAATACATGGCAATACAGGTGTGGTCGCATTTGCATCGAGATAAACTTGAGCTTTGGGTTCATCTGGCAATAAAAACTCTGACATTAAAAACGCACCTTATTACTAAAAAATATATCTTATTCCCAATAGTACATAGTTTTGACAGGAATGAGTAATAATCTTTAGTAATTAAAGTGCGTTTACTATACCTTTTAGTTACCGAGTTCTTCGTGTTTGGATGACCAGGCATTAATAAGTGCTTTGACTAATGATGCTAATGGAATGGCAAAAAACACTCCCCAAAAACCCCATAGCCCACCAAAAAATAGCACCGCAACAATAATAAATACCGGATTTAAATCAACCGCTTCAGAGAACAGTAAAGGCACCAATACGTTGCCATCGAGCGCTTGAATAATGCCGTATATAATTAAAACGGTCCAAAATTGAGTTTCTAAACCAAACTGAAACAGCGCTACTGCGGCCACTGGTATAGTTACTAACGCTGCGCCCACAAACGGAATAAGCACCGAAAAGCCTACGAGAACGCCTAAAAGCGCGGCGTAGCGTAAGTCCAGTATGGTAAAAGCAATAAACGACACAGAACCAACAATTAAAATTTCAAATACTTTGCCACGAATATAATTCATTATTTGCTGATTCATTTCATGCCACACTTGTAAAATTAAGCGGCGTTGGCGTGGGATCATTTTAGCAATACTGGCACTGAGCTCTACTTTATCTTTGAGCATAAAAAACACCAGTAGCGGTACCAAAATAAGGTAAATTAACCATGCTACAGCGTCTTTTAATGAATTAAGCGACGCAGACAATATCACTTGGCCAAAGTCGAGTACTTTGGTTTCAACGGTTACTACAATCGACTGCACTTGTTCTGCGCTAATAAGGCTGGGGTATTTATCAGGCAGTTCGAGTAAAAACGATTTACCTTGTTCGACCATATGCGGTGTTTCTTGGACTAAGTTACTGCTTTGCTGCCAAAGCACAGGGCCTATAACCAATATTAAAGTGAGCATAATGCCAATAAATATCAGCATTACTATGCTGGTGGCAGTAAAACGCTTAAGGCCAAACCGTTCTATGTGAACCACAGGCCAATCTAATAAATAAGCTATGATCAGTGCCACTAACACAGGCACAATTAATGGGCCAAAAAAATACAACATGGCAACCAGTACCAACAATAAAAAAAGTAAAGTGACTGAATCAGGATCAGAAAACTTTTTTTCATACCATGCTTTTACATATTCAAACACAAAACGGCTCCACTAATAACAACCCCTGTTGTTTATTTAACTTGTAATAATACGCTTTTTTTTGCAAATATCGTTCAATATCATCAGTGTTTTGTTCTTGTGAGATATTAAAGGTAATTGCTTGTTTTAACGATATTGCATCACGCAGCCCTAATTTAAACTGAATAAATTGCTGTGGGCATTTATAAGTGCGTAAATTTAGCTCTAGCATACTCGTTTCGCTACCTATTCACATTAATAATAAGTCCTATAACAGGGCCAATTGAGATTAACCGCAGTTAAATTTAACTTTTCCTTAAAACAACCTCTGCAATGGTTTATCCTTATAGCATCGTTAGCTATCAGGATACGTTAATGCCTAATTCGCATAATAAAGCGCAATTGCCTAGCAATCCAACTCTCAAAGAAATTAATTGGTTTAAAAAGCAAATTAATTGGGGGGAGCTGCCGCATTTTTATCATTTAGTGGCTTCGTCGGTAAGTGAATGTGAAAGTATTTTAGATCACGGATTTGATAATGCCATCAAGCGTATTATCGACAAACGCAATTGGAATTTAGAAGCGCTGGGAATAGACCCCAACGAACTTTATGAAAAAGAAAGCAATAACAAACCACGAATTTCACTGCATCAAGTGTTTACCGAGCGTGGTTTTGAATTACAAGCCTTCCCTTTTTCTAATGATACCGCCATCGATAGATACGCACGACATGATGAGAGAATGGAGTTTAGGTTATGGGATCCATTGACCATGAAAACCGTTATTCGCATTAATCAATTACATAAATTTATTGGCTTTTACTTAGACCAAGGCGATGAAGCAGATAAAGCGCTTATATTACATTCTCACAAAGTGGTTCATAAAATTATTGCTTTTTTACAAACTCAATTGAACATTGTTAAGGTTGATGGGGTCACAATAAAGGCGTTTTATCAACTATGTGAAAAGGACAGCCGTTTATATAGACATGATCCTTCAAGTGCCCCTGATAAAAAATAAACAAGGAATATAATGCAGCTAAAATCAGCCTTTATCACTTTATGCAGTGCAGCGCTTACGTTTAGCCTACTGATAAGTGAGCCGTTAAAGGCACAAACCAATCTTCAACTGCCCGACTTAGGCACTTCAGCCTTAAAAGCACTACCAATTGAAAAAGAAAAAGCGATTGGTGAAGTGATGATGATGCAGATCAGAGGCTCATCGCCTTTGATTAACGATCCGGTGCTTGATGAATACCTAACAACCTTAGGTAGAAAGTTAGTTGCTAACGCCAATGATGTGCGTTTTGGGTTTTCATTCTTTTGGTTAAATAATCCCGAAATCAATGCATTTGCATTTTATGGCGGCCATGTTGGTGTACACACCGGATTAATAGCCCAAGCCGATAACGAGAGTCAATTTGCATCGGTTCTTGGCCACGAAATAGCACACGTCACCCAGCGCCACTTAGCAAGGCGCATTCAGCAGCAACAAGATAATAGCGGGCTTACTATTGCAGGCATGATTGCTGGTATTTTAGCCGCGGTTGTAGCCCCTGATGCTGGTATGGCTATTATTTCAGCCAGCCAAACACAATCAGCTTTCAGTCAGCTGACACATAGCCGTTCTGCCGAACAAGAAGCAGACAGAATGGGCATGCAAACCCTCAACAACGCAGGGTTTGATGCCAGAGCATCAAGTGAATTTTTAACTAAACTTGCCGCACAAATTCGTTATAAATATAAACCACCGGCGTTTTTACTCACTCACCCTCTTCCTGAAAGTCGTGTGTCAGATGTTCGCCTTCGTGCCGAGCAATACCCTAAACGCCAGGTAAGCTCGAGCCTTGATTTTGACTTAGCAAAAAGCCGAGTCCTGGCGCGTTACGATAACAAACCCGAAAACGCAGAAGCCTTATTTAGAAAGTTAATGCGCGAAAACACCTATAACAACGTAGCATTACAATACGGTTTAGCTATTAGTTTGCTTGATCAAAAAAAGACGGATGAAGCACAACCTATTCTTGATGAGTTATTGGCAGACGATCCTAAAAACTTATTTTATATTGATACCAAAACAGATTTACTCATTGCACAAAAAAAAGCCGCAGAAGCTGTTAGTTACTTAAGCGAGCTAAATAATTATCGGCCAAATAACCAAGTGATCACCTTAAATTACGCCAACGCGGCATTAGAGGCTGAGCAATATGAGTTAGCTGAAAATATATTAAAGTCGTTTTTACTGGAAAAACCCGATCACAATTTAGGCAAACAGCTTTTAACTGACGCCTACAAAAAACAAGAAAAATTGGCGGCCTACCATGAAGCCAATGCCGATGTATTATCTCAGTATGGCGCGTATTTAAAAGCGGCCGACGAAATACAAAAAGCGCTTAATTTTGTAGAGCCAAGTGAAGATGTTAAGCAACAGCGCTTAAAAGCGTTACTCACACAGTATCGGTTATTGCAAAAAGAGCTTGCGAGGCTTTAAGTCTTTAGTGAGTTCACCTAAAATAGCCACAATTTATACTTTGGATGTATTTTTATGTCAGTTACTATTTATCATAATCCGCGTTGTTCAAAATCACGCGAAACCCTTAACCTATTACAAAGTAAAAACATTGAACCGAGTGTTGTTGAATACTTAAAAACACCGCTTTCTCATGAGCAAATTAGTACCTTAGTTTCTCAACTTGGGTTTAATTCGGCACGAGATTTGATGCGCACCAAAGAAGAGCAGTACAAAGCGCTTAATTTAAAAGATGAAAATAGCGAGTCAGAGCTTATTGATGCCATGGTCAATCACCCAAAACTAATTGAGCGCCCTATTGTAGTAAATAACAATAAAGCCGCCCTAGGTCGCCCGCCTGAAAACGTATTAAGCGTTCTATAATGAGCACAACCATCGTGGTGCTGTATCACTCAAGCCATGGCTCAGTAGAAGCCATGGCACATGAGATTGCAGAGTCAATAGAGCAACAAGGTGCAACTGCATTACTGCGTACTTTTGTGGCTAAAAACCCGCATGACATTGTGATCAGTAAAGATGATTTAGTTGCCTGTGACGGGCTTGCATTTGGTACGCCGACCCGCTTTGGCATGATGGCCGCACAAGCAAAAACGTTTTGGGAAACCACCAGCGATCTTTGGCTCAAAGGCCAACTTATCGATAAACCTGCCTGTGTGTTTTCATCATCAAGCAGTATGCATGGTGGCAATGAAGCAACCCTACTCAATTTGTCATTGCCTTTGTTACACCATGGGATGATGTTGATGGGCGTACCCTACGATGTACCTGAGTTGCTCGGCACCGAAACAGGAGGAACACCTTATGGCGCCTCTCACGTTGCAGGTAGCAATAACAGCTCAACCCTAAGTCAAGACGAAATTAAAATATGTCAAAGCGTAGGAAAACGCCTGACTCAAGTTGCGAGTAAACTTAAATGATTCAAGTAAGCGAGCCTGCTAAAAAACCGATTACCATTAAATTTCAGCGCCTAGCCTTATTTGGTTATATTGGTCTGCTTATTTTAATGCCGTTATGGATGTTTGTATTAGCCCCTAGAGACGGTCACAGTAACACCTTTCTTTTCTTAGTGTATGTATTGCCACTATTACTGCCATTAAAAGGCATATTACAAGATAAAACCTACACCTATGCGTGGGCTAATTTTATTGTTATGTTTTACTTTATTCATGGCTTTACATTGCTGTGGGTCGCACAAGATGAGCTTATATGGGTATTGCTTGAGTTATTATTTGCCTCATCTATGTTTATTGGCTGTACTTATTATGCGCGCCATAGAGGGCAAGAACTTGGGCTTAAAATTCGCAAGCTTAAAGATGAGCTCGCTGAAGAAAAAGCTGCACACGAGCACGATAAAAACAATCCGTAATAAATACCCAACAATGCAAAAACGCGCTAATTAGCGCGTTTTTTTGTAGCAAAACATTAACTTTTAAACTAACTCGCTTAAAGCTGCCAACCCTACAATACAGGCTAAACCTAGTTGTGCAACAAGACTAAAAACCGACATCATTCGTATTAAAAACAATCCCCATGGGTGTTTTACATGCGGGTACAATGAGCAACGCTTTAAGTTCGTTGCAAAGAAAAAACACACCACCGCCGTCATGGTCATAAAAAGAGTAAGCTCACTTTTTATAGTGATGTTTTCATCAAAAAAGAAAAATAACTGTAGCGGTAATAATAAAGCCACAAGCGCATGTAGCACATGCACCTTTTTAATTCGCTCTAGCTGCCCCTCTGGCGATAACTCTTTAATACCAAAGTCACGCTCAAGGCACTTAACTAAGTTGCTGGCTTTTATACTAACCGCTAATCGGTAACAACTTAACCCCTCGTTATTTCGCGCTCTAAAGTCATACCCTGCTTTGAGCAGTAAAATCATTAACGATTCGTTTTTACTTATCACCGCGTAATGCAGCGCCGTATTACCTTGGTCGTCTACCGCTTTTTTATCTTGGTACTGCAGGAGTGTCTCTACTACATTTACGTAGCCTTTTTCTGCCGCCCACATAAATGCTGTTTTATTACCTTCATCGGTTAAGGTGCCCGTGGCGCCTTGCTCAATAAAGCGCATTGCCATGGTTTGCTTAGCTTTTTTCTTGTTTAAATGCGCAAGTAAGGCATTTTCTAAAAGCACAATAGAATCAACATCAGGAGACACCTGAGTTAACAAAGTAAAGTAATCTTTGCCAGCAGCCACTTTTTCGCTGGTCAGCTCTGCTAAGTGGTCAATATCAGCAATCGACTGGGGAATATGCGCACTTAAACGCTCTCTAAAATCGACCTCTTTCCAAATAGCTAAGGTATCTGCAGCTGAGAGCTTTGCACCTTGCTCTAGTGCATGCTCTATCAGAGTAAAAAAGCGTTTACTAAAAAATAAGCTAATTAAAGAAAGTGGCGTTTCAATGTTATTTTGTGCCGACACACTTGCGTACTTTTCAAGTCGCTGACACAGCATTAGCACAATATTTTCTATGCTGTAATCATTGGCAAAATAATGCTCTTTCAGTGCAGCAATATACTCTTGTGCGTTTTCATCATATTCAGAAATATGCTGAAAATAACACTCTTCGAATGGCTCTAAGGGGGTTAACCAGGTTAAATAATAAATTGGGGGTAAAACAGTGGTGCATACACCATTATCTTCTTCAGTAGAGCGACAGGCGGGCCAAGCTTCTAAAGCATCTAAAATGAAGGCACCGTTTTGTTCAACCAGCCCTTTGACCAGTAACGGGTATTCCTTTGGCCAAATTAGTACATTTTCCATTAAAACAACACAACTCCAGTGTAGCTCGGGTGAGTAGTCAGTTATAACAGTATTTAGCTGACACCACGCTTAATCAAAGAAGCCAATATTCTACCACAGCTAGGTAGCCAAGCTAGCGTAAACTCATGCAATATAGGCCAAAATACAAAAGCAGCTAACAACATACGTCATTAGCTGCTTTTAAGGTTGGAGCTGTTAATTGCAAAAGTACTAACTTTGCTGAAGTTCTGCTATGACTTGGTCTAATCCCACATCAGAAATACGTTGAATGATCTCTTTTTGCTTAGCACTGAGTAACGAAATTCCCTCTGCAACAATATCGTATACTTTCCACTGGTTGTTGTTACCTAAACGCAATTTAAAGTGCAAATCAATGGTTGGCTTATTCGGTTCAATAATTTGCGTTTTTACCGTAGCAAATTTAGAGTCGCTTGCAGCAGCGTCTTGCTCAAATATTACATCCTGCCCTGTGTACTTCATGAGCGCACCGGCATAAGTCCCTGTTAAGTAATGCTCTACAGCATTAATAAACGCAACACCTTGGTCACGGTTAATACCTTTAATATGCTTACCTAATAATTTAAACGACACAAACTTAACATCAATATGTGGCATTAAACGCTGCTGAACAATTAACGACATGGCTTCTTTGCTGGCATCGCCTTTCGCATTTACCTGTCCAATATCGTTAAATAATGATTCTGCTACAGTTTGCAATAACTGCTTAGGTGATGGCTGCGTTTGTGCATACAAAGTGCTACTGAAAAAAACAGCAATAACCACTAAAAGCTTTATAAGTTTCATAAAAAATGCATAGTTTAAATAATTAATTTAAGCGTAATTTACGCAAATAACAGGCAATAAAAAAGGCATAAATAAGCAACTTATTAATGCCTAATTGGCACCAATTAAATTAATTAAATAAATTCAATTGGTTAAATAAATCAGTTAACAAGCCATATACAAGCGGCTTTTTGTCCTTATTGAAAACACCAATTCACCGCCCTTATTATCCCTTTACTATTTTGACTTAAACCCTAGTTGGCCGTTATGAAAACCTCATACAACAAACTTTTAGTTCTTGTTTTTACCCTGTTTATATTGGCTACCAAAGCCGCTTATGCATCCTCTAACCATGGTTATGCCGTCGATTTATTAAAAGGAGAAGGCAATGTAACAGGGGCAAAGCTTGCGTATCAATATCACCCTCAAGGAATGCAAAACTTTGTCGGCGATGCTCGTTTTTATTTAGAAACCAGCGTTAATGTGTGGCAATACCGCCATGATCAACAATCACAATCCAACGTGGTCTTGGCTGTGTCACCGGTGGTGCAATTTCCAGTATTTAGTGTATACAACACCCCCTTTTATGTAGAGGCTGGCATTGGTTTTTCATTACTTGATGAGCGCTATTTTGCTGGTAAAAACCTAAGTACTCACTATCAGTTTGAAGATAGGATAGGCCTAGTGGCAGATTTTGGTGAAACTAATGTAGCGCTGCGAATTATTCACTATTCAAACGCCGGATTCAAAGCGCCCAACCCAGGTATTAACTTTTTAACATTATCGGTGGCACAACGGTTTTAATTGCTTATTTACAGCCCTAGAGAGGATTGCAGCTTTTATTTAAAGTGGTCATAATTATTGCTTAATAAAAAATAAGAGCATCGCAATGCAAATTTGGCAAATCGTACTCGTTATCGTGATTGTACTGGCTATTGTTATCGGCAATTTAGTACTGCTGCGTTTAAGTGCAAAAAGCGAGTTTAAACCCTCAGCACCTCGCTCATCTGCGCAAAGCAAAGAAACAAAAAAGCCCTGAATAATCAGGGCTTTTTTTCGTTTAAATGACTGTTCTAGCCAACTAACCAGTGTGCCATTAAGGCAATAACAGGCAAGGTGACTAAGGTTCTGAGAATAAAAATAACAAATAACTCAAAAATATTAACCGGTATTTTACTACCCAATAAAAGTGCGCCCACTTCAGACATATAAATAAGTTGCGTTACACTCATGGCAGCAATAATAAAGCGTGTTACATCGCTTTCAATTGAGCCTGCGGCTAAAATAGACGGAATAAACATATCTGCAAATCCAACCATAATCGTTTGTGCCGCCATTTCAGCTTCAGGTATTTGTAGCAATTCTAAAAATGGAATAAACGGCATACCTAAATATTGAAATATTGGCGTGTACTCAGCAATAATTAACGCAAATGTACCCACAGCCATTACCACAGGTAATACTGCAAACACCATATCAAATGCGTTGTGTAAGCCCTCTTCAATTGTGCCTTTAAAACCTGGTGCTTTTTCTGCTTTAGTTAATGCAACATCAAGTGAATGCTTAAGTAATGTTTTGCCTTCAGGAACCAATTCAGCGTTTCCATCGGGCTCTTCACCATCAATAAGCACGTCCTTTTTAAACCGCAGTGGCGGTAAACGCGGAACAATTATCGCAGCCACTACACCCGCTAAACACACGGTTAGGTAAAAAGGTGCAAATAAGTATTCAAGCTTTACTTGGCCAATAACAACCAAACAAAAGGTAATTGAAACAGCTGAGAAAGTGGTACCAATAATCGCAGCTTCACGTTGAGTATAATATTTATCTTCATACTGACGCGCAGTCATTAAAATACCGACGCTACCATCACCTAACCATGAAGCAACACAGTTAACTGCACTGCGCCCTGGTACGCCAAATAATGGGCGCATTACTTTAGTAAGTAAGGTACCCACAAGCTCAAGTAAACCAAAGTTAAGTAATAACGGCAGTAACAAGCCCGCTAAAATAAACACCGAAAACAACACTGGTAGTAAATCTTTCAATACCAGCAAGCCGGTATTTTCTGAGGTAATAGCATGCGGCCCAACTTGAAAATAAGTTAAAAGCACAAACACCATACCTAATAACCGTGTTACTAACCAAATCCAACTCACATTAAACAAATGATTTAATAAGCGAAATTTGGTTAAGCTTTTCGGTTTAAACACACTAAATACCAACGACATAACGCCAGTAATACAAATAATCGTCGCTATTAACCCAAGCGCTATTTGACTAAATAAAGCTTGAATTGCTTTTGCCATTACCGCAATAGGAATCGTCATTATTTCGCCAGACGGTACTGGCGTCATAAACAAAAACACACCGATTAATGAAGGAATTAAAAAAACCAACCATATTTTCAAATCATAACTTTTTTGGACCGGTGCTGGGCGTGATGAATCTAACTGAGACATATTTTTAACCTGTAAAAACCACAAAAAGAGCAAAAAGCTCTTTTTGTGGGAAGTATTTATAATTATTAAATTTTAATACCGCGCTTAATTAGCGCCGCTTCTAATGCTTGTTGTAACCCATTCATTGTACCTGGTTCAAGTGTTTCGCCTTTGTCATCCATCCACGTTAGACTGGTGCCACCTTGTTTGGTTTTGCTAACCAAAATTTGGTATTGACCTTCATCAATTGGAAGCTCTATTGGTTCATCGCCCCAAATTGAATCCCACACACTGGTTTCTACTTTCGCATAATCTGCTGTAATTAAACCTGTCTCTTGGTTTATTTCAACAATAGTAAAAGATAAACGCTCTAAGAATCCAGAAAAGCGATCGAATACCGTATCGTAAGCCTGCTCAGTAACAAGTGCGGCATTGCCTTTGTTATCAAACCCGAGTTCTAACGAGATGATCCCTTGGCGCTTACGCATATCAACTTCAAGCTGACGGTAGCGGTAATCAAACTCACTCACTACTTGGTTAAGTGCACGCACTTCAAGCTGTTGTTTTAATAAGTCAGTTAGCGGCTTATCACCTTTAAAATCAATAAGCTCAGCGGTTAACGAGGCTGTGCGTTGGTGTTCTTTTTCTTCAATAGTAAATTTAAAACGCTCTAAATCAACGCTTTCATCATTGCCCCATAACCAGCTTTCTTCAGGCTTTATAATAGCGTACCAATCGGTTACAAGTATTCCTTGCGTTTTATCTTGCTGTGTTGCACTAATGTTATTATCAGCAAGCACCGCTTGAATCGAATCCCAAATAAACACATCTAAATCTTCAATGCCGTCATTTTTATCAAAATAAATACGCGCTTGTTTATCTGCTTCCTCAACCCAACTGCCTTTAGCAATGGTTAAAACTTGCGCCGGCGGACGATAGTTTGTTGCCTCCGGATTATTATCATATTGACCCACATCCATTTTATAAACAGGATCTTGAGCGGGTTGAGATAACGATGCAGGCGCTTTAACCGGCTCATGGGCGCGGTAATTACGCTCATTATGAGCATCACTTGTAAATACACTACACCCTGACAAACTTACCAATACACTTACTGCTAGTGCTTTTGGGATCCAATACTGCACAGATAATTCTCCTTAGCATACCCTTAATTGTTTTAACAAATATATGAGTGGGTAATACCGATTTGGTTCAGTGTAAAATCAATATTAACTTTACATTTATAATTTGCTTGCCTAACTGCATTCAGCCTATGAGATAACAAACGGACTAGGCTACAAATAGACACATTTTTGCTATGGTACTTTCACAAGCTTGTAAAAACAAGAAACACTGCACTATTAACCGCCTAAAATTAACCGCTGCTATAGTTTAACGCGGGTTTTGTGTTAAACTTTGCCGCCGTGCAACGCTACGTGTTTATTTTTTTGTTGCCAAGTCGGTTGTTTTCATCCAAGTAACTTAGGTACTTTAAAACCCATGACTGCATTTTCAAATCATCAAATTGTTTTAACCGCAATTGGCGAGGATAGATCGGGCATCGTCAGTGAACTTACGCAACTCGTAAGCGATTGCCACTGTAATATTATAGATAGCCGTATTGCAATTTTAGGCAACGAATTCACCTTTATTATGCTACTTAGCGGTGATATGTCAGCCATTAGCCGCATAGAGCATACATTACCCACCAAAGGCATGGAGCTTGGACTGCTCACTATGATGAAGCGTACTTCAAGCCATAATCAAAGCGAGTTTTGTGCAGGCTATACCTTAGAATATACCGGCATAGACACCCCTGGCACATTAAGTAAAGTAACGCGTTTTTTTGCAGATAATAATATTAATATTTGCTCATTAAAATCAGACACCTACGAAGAAGAAGCTGAGCTTAAAATGCGCTGTGAACTTGAATTTAATATTCCCGTTGACGTTGATATTGACCAATTTAAAATTAGTTTTGAAAACCTTTCGCACGTTTTAAACGTAGATTACATCTTTCGACGTATTCGCTAAGGAGTTTAGCATGAACAAAATTACCCCATTACAAAGTGGCGACACAGCACCGGCTTTTAGCTTACAAAACCAAAATGACGAAACTGTCGTGCTCAGCGAGTTATTAAAAGAAAAACAAGTACTGGTATACTTTTATCCTAAGGCGTCAACGCCTGGCTGTACCGTACAAGCCGAAAACCTGCGTGACCAACAAGCCGAGCTTGCTAAATTTAACACCCATGTTGTTGGCATAAGCCCAGATCCGATTAAGCGTCTTAAAAACTTTGAAACAAAAAAAGAGCTTAACTTTGACCTACTTTCAGATGAAGATCATGCCATTGCTGACGCTTTTGGGGTGTGGGGCTATAAAAAGTTTATGGGCAAAGAGTACGACGGTATCCACCGCCTCACTTTCTTAGTAGGCCAAGACGGTAAAATTAAACACTTGTTTGATAAATTCAAAACCAAAGATCACCATCAAGTAGTGTTGGATTATCTAGCCGCTGAATAAAGGCTAAAGGCTAAAGG
>NZ_PNCN01000041.1:0-68678 GCF_005886135.1 Pseudoalteromonas sp. S4741
GCAAACACGGGGCGATTCAAATTGCTGTTGAAGGAGCTAAAACGAGGCCAAGCTTAGACCATTTTTATCCCAAATCTAAATTCCCTTTTTTAGCCACAACCTTGAGTAACTTAGTACCATCAGGTAAACGCTGTAATGAAGATTATAAGAAAGCTAACTCAATGATTGGCTTTGCAAATCCATACCATGATGCTGTAAAAACTGATGAAAGTTTATTCTTTTTTAAAGAAGTTTTCAGTAAGGAGTTTGAGCTTGAAAATGTAGAAGTAAGTGTTAATACCAATGATAATGCCCTACATATGAATATGTGCCTATTTAATATTTCACTTTTTTATGATCAAACTTATAAAAGTGATTTTATAGATATGCACGAGAAGAAAGAGTTTTTAAAAGAGGTTGGTTTAATAGAAAAAACCACTGATATTAGTAAAGTTCCACATAAAAAAATTAAACATCTAGTAGGTGTTGATTTGAAAAAACCTTCAATAAAATACCGACTCAAAAAATACAAAGTTGACTCTTTGAACCACATATTTGGCAGCCAATTTAAAACTGATGATTAACTGATTTTATATTACTTCCTCAACAACTGACTAATAGGCATTCGGTCAGTAAACTTGGTCGCTATAAACGGATCTTCATCTTGGGCGCTTTCAGGTTTGTATAGTGAATAGCGCTCGACTTCACTTGCTGTTATTTCTGCAACAGGCAAGGTAAATAGGTTTGGTACATCAGGAAAAAGTACATCAAATGCTTTAACTAAATGCTTGGTTGTGAGGGTTTTCGCGTTATCCATTAATGCATAAAGTACGGCATCATCTAAAAAGTATTTTAATGTTCTAAAACAACCTTTTGATAGTGAGAACAAAGCAAATACTGTTGCTTGCTCACTTAAGTTTGGTTTTTCGGTAAATGGCATTCGGTTGGCTAAGCCAATTATTAACTGTACAAAATGCTTTGGATTTTCTGATAATTTAAAATAAGGCAGCTGCCGCCTTACTAATAAACGCGATGACCATTGAGGCTCGTCTGCTATTTTTTCTGCCCACGGCATACCTACCAATACGATTGATACACCCGCTTCATCGTTAATATATTTTAATCGATTAGCAATCTCGCGGCGCTTTTTACCTTGGTTGTGCTCAATTAGTTCTTGAAACTCATCAATAATTATAAGCTCTGTACCACACGTTTTTAGGCATTTTATTAATGATGTCGTTAAGCGAGTGCCGTTTATTCGTAGCTTACGCTCTGTGCTGCCTAATTGCCCTAAGTCTTTAAGAAGTTCGGCTAAAGTAGATTCTAGTGTTGGGTTGCTGGGTATGCGGCTTACTAATACAGGATGATTCATCACACCATTAATAAATTGCGGTAAATGGCGTTCTTTATATTGCTTGATCAGTGCTGTTTTACCTGTGCCTGTATCGCCATTTAAAAGCATGCAGGGCTTTTCGCCCGCTAACCCTTTACCAAGCCTTAATCTGTCGAAGTCGTTGAATACAGTGGTTATTATTGGGTATTCAATAAAGACATCACGAAATTCATTAAACTTTTCTTTTTGTTTGTCGGTCAGCATAATTAAAATCCATCTAGGTCTGAGATAAAGTCATCCCAACTATCAGTTACTTGCTCTTTAGGTGTAACCTTTTTGGGTTCTACTGGCTCGCTCTGCGTGATTGATTTTTGTGAATCACTACTAACATTTTGATGCTTAGCTAGCGCTTTACCCCCTTTTACTTTTGAGTGTTTTGGCGCATTTTTTAACTCTTCAAACTCATTTTGAATTTTATTATGAATAAACATACGCGCTTTTGCTAAGCCTACATTATCGATAGAGCCCGAAATAAAATCGCGATGAATACGTATATTTATTTTATGCTGATTCAAACTTAAATTTTGGGTGTAACCGTTTGGGTCTATGCATGGCACTTTTATGTAATGCTCTAGCTTATCGAGGTAAACGTATATATAAGAAATATCATCGGGGTTTAATTTAATTAAAACTTCTTGAGATACTTTGTGGCTAAACTGTTTTCTATAGTTTGCTAGTTCAGTACTGTCGTAGCTTAAGTTTTCTAGCCTTATTCCACCTTTACGAAGCACCCGATGGTTTGAAATACTGAGTACAACATCTAGTTGTTGAAGATCAGCATCACTCAGCATTGTTGGTGGTAACGTATTAAAGCCTTGATCCCATAATTGGCTTGGTATGTACTTAAAGCGGCTGTCGGCATCTTGATGGTAAACGTCTACTACCCATTTATGAAATAACTGCATAAAGGTCGTAAAACGCATAATTGCATCTTTTTTGGGATTGTATTCATACTTTTGTAAAATGTTAGAAAAGGTTTTACCAGGCACAGGGTCTAATAATTCAGTATTTATTGTGCCGAACATGCGTTCTACAAACGGTTTTAACCACGGCTTTGCAACAGGATTATATTGAGTATTAATGCCTATTTCTTCACAAGCAAGCTCAAGGCTGTTACTCCAAAATTCAGCGCCATTATCAACAACAAGTGTTTCAATTTTGCCAGCACACTTCCACTCATTAATCGTATCGGGGTATAGTTTTGCCACTTCACTTTTAGGTTTCATCGCATTTAGCATTGCTCGCCTTACTGCATCATAGCTAGGCTCACTGAAACTAAAGTAATAGCCAACAATACAATGGCTATACACATCTACTAACATAGTGAGTGTTGGTCGGCCAAGTGGAATATGCAGCTCATCATCTAATAAGATAAGATCAAGTGGCGTATGGTCAATTTCAACTTTTTCGAGTACTCGGGTAGGCCGTGTATGCCCTTCTACTTTATTAAAAGCAATATCAGCAAGGCGCTTACCATAACGAGCAATCATTACTTCGTATTGCGGTAAGTTATCTATTCTGTTTTTAAACGCTTTGTATGTTAAAGGCTTTAAAACACTGCCCACAACACTGTCGTTTTCAATAATAACTAAATCTGCATAATACTTATAAGCAGAAGCCACTGATGGTTTTTCTTTTACTAAGTAACGCTCAAGTGCTTTTTCAAAAAACTTATCGGTTGCTGTATCACGCTCTCTGTTACCTTTTTTTTGATGGCTTGGTATTAGCGCCATTATATTTTTATCCGCATTGGTATAAGCGCTATACCATCGTGCTGCTGTTCTCCAACTGGGCTTTTTTTCTCCCTCAACTTCAGGCATTAATTTTAATAAAGGCTCAAGGTTTTTTTGTGTCCAACCGCCTTGAATATTAGCCTCAAGCCATTGAATATATTTAAGCTTAACAAATGTTGTAGTTTTAATTTTTTCAGGAAGGGCTTGTAAATCTTTGGCGTAATTTTGAGGTAGTTTGGTTTCTACTTTTGGTAATGGCTGGTTAAATTCATCTTCAAACAGCCCGTCATTAAACATTGTTAGACCAAATTGCTGTTTCTATTGATATTTCATTTGTAGTTAAGTCGGCAAATAACTGCCCTAGTGATAATAAGCGTAGCACCGTAGCAAGTAGCTCACCGGCAGTTACTTTTAAAAAGTTAACTAACTGGCCCACTTTAATAGAGCCGTATTGCTTAACAAGTTCTAGCACCGATGCTTGCAGCTCTGTTAAAGACTGAAAACCAGAGTAGCGATGCAAAAGCTTTAAGTTATTGAGTGTTGGGTATACACGGATTTGTTTATCAGTAACCAGTATTAAATCACGTCCATCTTGCTTAGCGATAGCTTGCTTTTCAATAAAACGTGCACGAAAGTCTTCATCGGCAATTTTGCTTTGCGGTTTTACTTCTATAAATTTTTGCGTGCCGTCTGTGTGGGTAAGTAAAAAGTCAGGTGTGTAACGGCAAGTACGGTTATCAAACTCATATTCGTAACCTAGTGGCTGTGCTTCAAATGCGGCTATTGATGGTGAAAATTCAAAATGAAAACAAGCATCAAACTCTAAAGAGGATTCAACTAAACAGGTAGATTTATTTTTTTGACTAGCAAATTTATGGAGGTTTTTAACACGAGAGTGTTTGAGTTTTCTTCTGTACATGTGAGTCAACCATCTAACCGTTTGGTTAAATACTAGACTATGCCACCTTATACTTCCAATTTATGCCATCTTTTAGTACAAATATGTCAACTTATACTTCAAACAACACCCAAATGAGGAATTTGGGTGGCAGTCTTACCAGCCACATCTCGGCACACACGTCACAAACTGTGGCTGCTCCCTTCCGGGCCTGACCAGGTTCGCCTGCTAGTGTTGCGAGAGGACCAATAAGACTACCATTGAGGGCCTTGGTTGGCGCGATTGAGATTATCTCTACTTTTTCTCTGTTATTCAAGGGATAATCAAAAAAGAAAGTGCGATTGCATACTTCATATACAATCGCAGGGTATTTAGTTATTAAAGCGGTTATTAATTACTCTCTAACTGCGCTTTTATATTACGTAGCGCTGCTTTTACCTTTTTCATGTTCTCTGGGCCCATGCGTAAAAGTTGTTTTTGTGCAGCGGGTAATTGCTCCCACTCAGAAAACGCATACTGATAAGTAACCGAGTCACGCAATAAAGGTAAGCTGCCTTTTGGCTCTGGAGTATCAAGTAGCAAGTCAATGGCATCTTCAAGTGTTTGTGTAAACTCATCATCGCCATAGCCAATTTCAGTGTATGCACTGTTGATTAGCGGTTTATATTCTTCATATAAACGAACAGCTTGTGCGGCACTCATACTCGTTAGTACTTTTACATATGGGGTGTAGCGTTCATAGCTATTAGGGTCAATGGTTAAAATATCGCCTTCGTTTACGCTAAAACCTTCTTCTAACTTTACAACTGGGGTATGTTTCTTAGCTACCTTACCTTTTGCTAAGTTATCGATAAACACCACACCACGACGAATAACATCATCGTTTAACACTAGGCTCATTGCCGCATCGCCTAAGTATTCATCTAATTTTGCAACCACGACAGGATCACTGTCATTTAATGTTGGTAGAGGTACAACCTCAGGCTCTGGCTCAACGTCTGGGCGCTGTGCTGGCACTGCAAACTCTTCAGGTTTTTCTGGCTTAACCGATGGCGCCCCCACCACAGGATCGTTTTCAGGTTTTAGCTCCATAACGGGTTGCTCTTTTATGGGTTCTTCAACCTGCATAACTGTTTCTGGGGCTTCGCTTGGTTTTAATAATACAAACGCGGCGGCAATAATAATGATTAATAAAATAACCCCTGCGAAGATAAGGTTGTTATTCGGTGGACGTTTTTGAACATCTGATTCTGATGGTTTATCTGACATACGAACTCCATAAATATAAAAATGCGATACCGTTTAGAGTACTCTAAACAGATTTAATTCCTAACTTACACTAATATTCATTAATAAGTAGGGTCTGTTGACCTTTCGGATTAAAATTTGTTCAGCCCCCTTAGCGGAGGATGTTTGGTTTTTAAGCTTCGTTATCGCCTATTTATGGGAAGTAACCACAATACATAGGCTCCTCCTTGCCTAAAAATACAAACACACTGATAAAAATTCAACCTCGAAAGATAAATAGACTCTAACATATCCTTTGATTCTTCTAGCTTAAAGACTTAAAGTGAATAAATAAAGTATAGACAGCGAACAGTTTAAATACCTAACATGAAAATTAAGCAAGTCGATCCTAGTAAACCTAAAATTGCCTTATTGCTAACAGGTGGTGGTGCCCGAGCGGCTTATCAAGTGGGTGTTTTGAAAGCGTTAGCGCAAAGTATGCCCAGAACCGCCCCGCTCCCCTTTAGAGTGATAAATGGCACCTCTGCCGGTGCAATTAATTCTGCGGCCTTAGCATGTTACGCCTCATGCATGCATTTAGCGGTAAGAAAACTAGAAACAGTATGGAAAAACTTTTCAACTTCGATGGTATATAAAAGCGACTTTTTAAGTGTGTTTGGTCATATTACCCGTAATATTTTAACCAGTTTCCAGTCAGAACATATAAACCATCCACCAGCAAGCTTGTTAAATAACCGACCACTTAGAAAACTGTTAAACGATATACTGGATTTACATCGTATTGAGCGTAATTTACACCGTGACTATTTAGAGGCGCTGTCTATTACTGCATCCAGTTATACTACTGGCGATTCTGTTGCTTTTTTTCAGTCAAATACGCAACATTCTTGGCAACGAGCCAAACGCGAAGGTCGTGCTACTCGTATCAATGTAGAACACCTAATGGCCTCAAGTGCCATTCCTATGGTGTTTCCAAGTGTGAATATTTATAACCACTATTTTGGTGATGGCTCTATACATCAGCTTTCACCTTTAAGCCCGTCTATTCACTTAGGGGCAAATAAAATATTTATTATTGGGGTTGATCAACCCAAAGAGCCACATCCTCCTGGATACTCTGCACATTTCCCGGGACTTTCGGCCGTGGCAGGGCATTTACTCGACAGTGTATTTACCGACACTATGCAATCTGATCTAGAGCGCTTGGACAGAATAAACCGCACACTCGGTTTATTGCCCAATAAGCATAAGCATCAAGAGTTGAAACAAATAGATAGCTTTATTATTAATCCATCGCAAAACTTCAATGCCATTGCAGCGCAGTATTACGATGATATGCCTTGGGCGATAAAAGTTTTATTACGTATAATCGGGGTAAAAAAGCGCTCTCAGTCGAGTTTGACCAGCTATTTGTTATTTGAAAAACGCTACACCCAGCATTTAATTCAAATCGGATACGACGATGGTATGGCAAAATTACCTGAGATCAGAAAGTTCTTAGAGCTAGAGTAAGTTTTTTGCTTGATGGGCTACTCTATACCATCAAGTAAATAATGCTCAACACGTTCTACTCGCCTCGGTTTGCCTTGCAACACTAAAATATCATTAGCATACAATATTGTGTGTTCTGGTGGTGTGTCTATTTCTTCGCCCTCGCGGCGAAGCGCCTTAATTAGCACTTTTCTTTTTGCTAAATTGAGCTCGCTTATAGCCTTGTTTACCGCAAATGCTTTATCTGGTAAGGCTATTACATGTAAATACTCTAAACGCTCTAACAAGTTGGTATCGCTGTCAATGTTTTCGCCTGCAAAAAAACTTTGTAATAGCTTATAGCGGTTACGTCTTTCGCTACTAACACGGCGAACTATTCGGCTCATTGGTACACCCGACATAGACAACACATGTGAGACCAGCATTAAACTTGCTTCAAGCGCCTCAGGCACAACCTCAGTGACGCCTAAATCTTTTAAACGCTCTAATTGGCTGTCGTCACGGGTTCTTATGAGTATTTTTACCCTAGGAGCAACCTGCTTTATGGCATCAATCACTATTTGAGTTTGTTGAAATTCCGTAAAAGTAATAATCACTAAGCGTGCTCGCTCTACTCCTGCGCACTTTAAAATATCTTTTTGCTCAACGTGACCAAACAATAACGGTTCACCCGCCGCTTTTCCTTCTTGCACTAATATGGGGTCGCTTTCAATGGCCACATAATCAATAGCCTCTGGCGATAAAAAGCGAGCGATAGTTTGCCCTACCCGAGAAAATCCACATATAACTACATGATTATTATAAAGCGTACTGCTTTGTGGCTCATCTTCATAGGCAAACTTAGCGCGTTCTAACATACCCAGTCGCTTTAAAATAAAGGGAATTTTATCGATTAAATACGGGGTGAGTGCCATAGAAATTACACCCATGGCAATTAAAAATGATACTTGCTCCGCACTCAGTAAGTCATGCTGTGCTGCGAGTGCAATTAACACAAAGCCAAACTCGCCCATTTGCCACAGCATTATAGCGCACGCTAATGCATCTTGTTTTCGCTCTCCCATAAATAAAGAAGATAACATCACTACGGCGATTTTTAAGACTAGAATGCCCAGTAAAGCAACAACAATAATACTCGCATGATTAACAACAAAGCTGATATCTAGCTGCATACCTACGGTAACAAAAAATAACCCCATTAAAATATCACGAAACGGGCGAATATCCGCTTCTAGCTGATGACGGTAATGGCTTTCACCAAGCATCATACCGGCTAAGAATGCCCCTAATGCCATCGATAAACCAAAAGAGTATGTGAGTAACCCTGCAAACAAAGACACCAATAACGTGGTTAATACAAACAGCTCATCGCTCCGTGCTAGTGCCACTTCTTTAAACACCTTGGGCAAAACCCACTTGCCAATAGTCCATAGCAATACACACACAAACGCGCCTTTAGTCAGCGCTAACAGTAATGCCCAACCAATACTATTGGAATCACTGCTGGCAAATAAAGGCAAAATAATGAGTAACGGCACAGCCGCAATGTCTTGAAATAGTAAAACACCGATTGCTAATTGCCCTCGGCGTTTATTTAAATCCCCACTCTCTTTTAATAATTTAGCAACCACCGCAGTAGAGGAGAGCGTAATAATAATGCCAATGGTAAAACTGGTTAATAAATTAAAATTTAATAAATGCAGAATCACAATCAGCAAAATACTACTAACAAATACTTGCAACGACCCTAAACCAAATACAATATTACGCATTGCCATTAGGCGCGATACAGAAAACTCCAAACCTAAACTAAACAGCAAAAATACAATACCTAGCTCTGCAATAAAGTCCATCTCATGGCTTTGTGTTATCCAGCCAACACCATGACCACCCGCTAATAAACCCACTGCCAAATAAGCCAACACAGGGGGAAGCCCTATTCGCTTAAATAGCCATACAAATAGAACCGCAGCAACTAAAAGTCCAAAAACCTGAACATTAATATTTTGCAATGCAATCCTTATAAGCAATCAATGGAATGTGACTTAACTATAGCAACCGTATAAGTTTCAGCAAAAATGTAAATATGGCATATAACCTGCTTAGTTATAAAAAGTAATACTATAGGGGGAATAAATAGTGGAAAACGTTCATATTTTGACACAACGTATCTCTGGTCGCGGCGAATTTTTGCCGTTCTCAGCAGAGCAATATAATAGCAATACACCGACATCACTGCATGAGCTGGCGGCTAAACTACAAACTAGCTTAGTTTTAGAAGATATTTTAGGTACGTTTGCAAACTTTGCAAAACAGCTGCTTAATTTTTCTGGTGTGCATTTTAAAGCAACAAGTATTGATGTAAAAACACCCAATAGTGATGTTGAAAATCCAGCGTACTCGTTTGATTTAAAAGTTGAAAGTGAGCATTTAGGCACATTAACTTATTATACAAAGTATCCGCTTAGTGCGGCTATTGAGAAAAAGCTACAACACTTTCATAGTGTGCTAATTTATCCATTGCGTAATGCACTTATGTATAACCGTGTATTAAGGTTAGCCACAAAAGATTCATTAACCGGATTAAACAACCGTAGTCAATTTAATGACATGTTACAACAAAAGCTTGAAAATCATAGACGTAACGGCTATCCATTTAGTTTAATGCTGCTTGATTTAGATAATTTTAAACAAGTGAATGATAACTATGGTCATAAAATTGGCGATGACGTTTTGATAGAATTTGCTACAGTTTTATCGAGCAGTATTAGAGGGACTGATTCGGTATTTCGCTTTGGTGGCGATGAGTTTTCAATATTAATCGAAGACCCGGCTTTCACCACCAATAAAGTGATCGCTGAACGTATTTTGCATTTAGTACGAAACTCACCGATTATGTCTAAGTACAATGTAACAACCAGTATTGGTTTTACCTTAACTAACAGTGGTGATTGCCAAAACGAGATATTTTCTCGTGCGGACAAGGGCTTGTATAAAGCAAAAGCATCTGGGCGAAACTGCGCAAAAGCTTATTAAGCTATAAAAGAGCCTACTGATTGAAAAGCCTAGCCTCCCCCGCTGGGTTTTTTTATACTACTTTTTTAATATAAAGTATTTGTAAATTAGTAACATGGCGAAAAAGCCAAAAAAGAAACCACTGAGTAAATTAAGTAATGCAGCAATTGTCGTAAGCGGTGTAAAAAGCACTAACAGTAAAGGCGTACTCACCCCTAGAATGAAAAATACGCCCCCCTTACCTAACCAATAGGCAAGTAAAATGGCGGCACATACCATACCACCCAACACAGCGTAGCCTAATGTAATTATATTAAGGGTTAAAAATACATTCGCTAAAACCGCAATCAATAGCGTAATTAATATGCCAGTAGGTGCCTTATTTATAAGCGACAGCCCAACATGAGGTTGTTGACTCATGATTTATACTCCCAAATAAAACCAGTATCATCTTTGTGATTATCACTAATAAAATAGCCAACCACTTGAACTAGCTCATCATTGTAAAAAATTAATGGAATATCAGCACGTAGCCAAGGCGCTACTTTTGCATCTTTAAACCAATGCTTAAGGGTATTACTGCCGGGCTTTTTGAGTGGTTTAATACGCGCACTATTACAGTTAAAACGAACACTGACTTGTTCATCAGGTTTAGGGGCGCGTATACCCACTCCCTGCAGGCATTGTAGTATTTGTCCGTCATTCAGCACTAATTCGTGATTTGTTACGCGTTCAATATTAACGGCTAAAGGCGTCGGCTGCACAAAATACAGATAACCTTGATGGCGGCGTATTTGTCCATCGCTTAGCTCAATAACCATTTGCGCATCAGCTTTGGCATGAATAGCCTGACTCATTATTTGCATTAACTGTTTTTGCGAAGGCATGGTATGGGTAAATAAAGCCAGCCATGCGCGCAGAAGATTCGCAATGCGAATAGCGCTGTAATGAGCCATGTTTTGTATATTAAGCGCCTGATGTTGGTTAATACACTGTGCGAGATCTTGCTGGGTATATTCATCAAGCAGTGTTTGTTGCTGTTGTAATAATTCTATACTACGGGCTGTACACTGCTCAAACCCAGTAAAACGCTCTGCCAACTTGGGCACGATTTGTTGACGCAAAAAATTACGATCAAAGCATTCATTGGAGTTTGATTCATCAGTAATATGGCTAATATTAAATTGCTGCGCAAACGCTTCTATGTCGCTGCGTTTTACCCCAAGTAATGGCCTATAGCACTCACGGCCACTTTCAAGCACGCGAGTTTGCTGCATAGCGCCGAGCCCTTTTAAGCCTGAGCCGCGCTTTAAACGAAGTAAAAATGTCTCTACTTGGTCGTTTAAATGCTGGCCTAACAAAATGACACTATCACTTGGGCTGTGTTCATCAAGCGCTTGATAACGCGCTTCGCGAGCCTGCGCTTCAATACTGGTGCGCGATTTCGGCTCAATAATGACGTTTGCCGCCTTAAAATCAATTGAAAGCTGCTCACAGCGTGCTTGGCAAAATTGCTGCCAGTGATGGGCGTTATCACTTAAGCCATGATTGACATAAATTGCACTTAAATCTAATTGCGGGTACTGCTGTTTTAACCCATGCATAATATGCAATAGCACGACCGAATCTACCCCACCAGATAAGGCTACTGTAAACATGAATTGCCCATTTTCTAAGTAGTAATTAAGGGCTTTTTTTACCTGCAGATAAATAGGTGTTTTGTGCATTAATATACCCAATGAGTAAATTGCTAATAACCCGAACAATAAAGGCTCTACGTTACGGTATTTTAAAACAAAAAAAGCCGCATAGGCGGCTTTTTTCTATATTTAGCTACATTTAGCTATTTTTAACAATAACCAAACGACATTAAACGCTTATAACGTTGATCAAGCATCTCTTCAAGCGACAACGCTTGTAGGTCTGCTAAATCGCGCTTAAGACGTACTTTTAAGTTACGTGCCATGGCATCATAATTACGGTGCGCGCCGCCTAGAGGCTCTTCAACTAAATTATTAATTAAATCTAGCTCTTTAACACGCTCTGCTGTTACACCCATTGCCTCTGCAGCCAATGGTGCTTTGTCGGCACTTTTCCATAAAATTGATGCACAACCCTCTGGTGAAATAACCGAGTAAGTGCTGTATTGCAACATGTTTACTCTGTCGCCCACACCAATGGCTAATGCACCACCTGAACCACCTTCACCAATAACAGTACAAATTGTTGGTACTTTAAGTGCGGCCATTACTTTTAGGTTACGTGCAATTGCTTCAGACTGACCACGCTCTTCAGCGCCCACACCAGGGTATGCACCTGGGGTGTCGATAAAGGTCATGATTGGCATTTTAAAACGCTCTGCCATTTCCATTAAGCGCAATGCTTTACGGTAACCTTCAGGTTTTGGCATGCCAAAATTGCGTTTAATCTTTTCAGCAGTACCACGGCCTTTTTGCTGACCGATCACCATTACTGGCTCACCATCTAAACGGGCTACGCCGCCTAAAATGGCAGGGTCGTTAGCAAACGTGCGATCACCCGCAAATTCGTCAAATTCCGTAAAAATACGCTCGATGTAATCTCGAGTATAAGGACGCAACGGATGACGTGCTAACTGTGATACTTGCCAAGCGCCTAGTTCAGAGAAAATTTTCTCCTTCATTTGTGCGCTCTTTTCTTTAAGTTTACTGACTTCCTCTTCTAATCCAAGGTCTAATTCGCCAGCGCGGCTTACATTTTGTAATTCTTCAATTTTTGCTTCTAATTCTGCAATTGGAAGCTCAAAATCAAGATAATTGAGGCTCATGCTCTAAACTACCTAATTAGTTAAATTCTAGTTCTACATTTTGCGCTGCCATCAGCGATAACTTATGAATTAAGTCGTCACTTGGCGTAACACACCATTCGATCCCTAGGGTTAATTGCACCAACGCATCGGGGCGTTGATAATATACCTTGATCGGACACGTTCCCATTTTGTATGGTTCGAGTACTTTTTGTAATTTATCGAAGAAACCAGCCTCGATCTGCACCATATTCAGCGTCATCTTAATCGCTTTTATACGCTTTTCACGCGCCTGAGCAATGGTGTTTATTTCTCTGGCGGTCATTGTAATACCACCAGAGAAGTTATCAAAGCTGACCTGTCCGGATATCACCAAAATATTGTTGATTTGCAACATATCTTGGTACATTTCAAACTGTTCTGGAAACAAGCGTACATCAATTCGGGCGCTCTTGTCATCTAAAGTTATTAAGCCCCAACGATTTCCCTTTTTATTTATTAAGGTTCGCGCTGAAATAACTAAGCCCGCAGCCGTAGAGAGTACATCACGATTGGTTGGCTGTAAATCCACCAGCTTACCACTGGTGTAATGTCTCAGCTCGCGTCGATATTGATTTATTGGATGCCCAGTTAAATAAAGGCCTAGTGTGTCTTTTTCGCCATCAAGCCATTGGTTATCGGTAAGCGGTGTGGCTTTTATAAACGCTTGCTCAACTTCATCAGGCTCGGTGGCAAGTAAGCCAAATAAATCGCTTTGCCCAAGTTGCTCAGCTTTATTGTGCTGATCGGCTGCACGCATGGCATCTTTTAAACTTGCTAATAACGTTGCACGCCCTGCTTGGGTTTTATCTGGCCCTAATTGGTCAAGTGCACCGGCGTAAATTAATTTTTCGGTCACGCGTTTATTTAAGCGTTTTAAATCGACACGGGCACAAAAATCAAATAAATCTTTAAAAGGGCCGCCTTTTTCGCGCGCCTCTAAAATAGCCTCTACCGGCGCTTCACCAACGCCTTTAATTGCACCGATGCCGTAAACAATTTCACCTTTTAGGTTTACTGTAAACTTAAACTCACCGGCGTTTACATCTGGCGGTAATAAGGTGAGCTTCATGTTTTCACATTCATCCACCAAGATCACTATTTTGTCGGTGTTATCCATATCGGCCGACATTACCGCCGCCATAAACTCTGCAGGATAATGCGTTTTCATCCACAGTGTTTGATACGATACTAATGCATAAGCTGCTGAGTGCGATTTGTTAAACCCGTAACCCGCAAACTTTTCAACCAAGTCGAATATTTTAATTGCCAGTTCGCCGTCAATACCGTTGTTACGTGCGCCTTCTTCAAAGGTTGAGCGCTGCTTTGCCATTTCTTCAGGCTTTTTCTTACCCATAGCACGACGTAACATGTCGGCGCCGCCCAGTGTATAACCGGCGAGTACCTGCGCTATTTGCATTACTTGTTCTTGATACAAAATAATGCCGTAAGTCGGCTCAAGAATTGGCTTTAAGCTTTCGTGTTGGTATTGCGCATCGGGGTATGAAATTTCTTCTCGGCCAAGTTTACGGTCGATAAAGTTATCAACCATGCCTGATTGCAGCGGACCTGGGCGAAACAAGGCTACAAGTGCAATCATATCTTCAAAGCAATCGGGCTTTAATCGGCGTACGAGGTCTTTCATGCCGCGCGATTCGAGCTGGAATACCGCGGTGGTTTCAGCGCGCAGCAATAGCTCTATACTTTTTTTATCATCAAGTGGAATGGTGTTTATATCAATGGGCGCTTTGCCTTCGCGCTTCATGCGCTCATTGGTCATATCCACTGCCCACTGCAAAATGGTTAAGGTACGTAAGCCTAAAAAGTCAAACTTTACCAGCCCTGCAGTTTCTACGTCGTTTTTGTCAAACTGGGTAACCGGAAACTTACCTTCGTCATCGCAATAGAGCGCCGCAAAATCGGTAATTGTGGTCGGCGATATTACAACCCCCCCGGCATGTTTACCGGCATTACGGGTACAACCCTCAAGAATACGACACATGTCGATTAAGTCTTTAACTTCTTCATCGCCGTCGTAGGCTTCTTGCAACCGAGGTTCAACTTCAAACGCTTTAGCCAGTGTCATCCCAGGGTCGCCCGGAATAAGCTTAGAAATACGATCGACAAACCCATACGGATGACCAAGTACACGGCCTACATCGCGTATTACCGCTTTTGCTGCCATAGTACCAAAGGTAATAATTTGCGATACCGCGTCACGTCCATACAAGGCCGATACATGATCAATTACTTCATCACGCCTATCCATGCAAAAGTCGACATCGAAATCGGGCATTGATACACGTTCTGGGTTTAGAAATCTCTCAAAGAGTAAGTCAAATTCCAGCGGATCTAGGTCTGTAATTTTAAGCGCGTACGCCACTAATGAACCCGCACCCGAACCACGTCCTGGCCCTACTGGAATATTGTTATCTTTACTCCACTGAATAAACTCCATTACGATTAAGAAGTAGCCAGGGAAACCCATTTGGTTAATTACATCTAGCTCTACTTTTAAGCGATCGTCGTATTCGCGCCGTTTTTCTTGTCGCTCTTGTTCATCAGGGAATAAAAACTGTAGTCGCTCTTCAAGGCCGTCTTGTGAAACCTTAACCAAAAACTCATCAATTTTTAGTGAGCCCGTCGGGTAATCTGGTAGGAAATACTCACCTAATTGCACGGTTACATTACAGCGCTTTGCAATTTCTACGGTATTTTGTAGCGCTTCTGGAATATCACTAAATAGCTCTGCCATTTGTTCTGGCGTTTTTAGGTATTGCTCTTGTGAAAAACGCTTTGGTCGGCGTTTATCATCCAATGTGTAACCGTCAAAAATCGCCACGCGTATTTCATGAGCTTCAAAGTTTTCAGGTTTTAAAAATACCACTTCATTGGTGGCCACTACTGGCAATTGCTCATTTGTTGCAAGCTCTACCGCCATGTGCAAATAGTTTTCTTCTTGGGCACGGTTGGTACGAATAAGCTCAATATAAAAATGATCGCTAAAGTGCTGCTTATAAAAACTGACCACCGACTCAACAATAGCGGGGTTACCTTTTATTAAGGCTTTTCCTAAATCGCCATCTTTGGCGCCCGAGAGTATGATAAGCCCCTCTTTTAAATCAACTAACCACTCACGGTCAATGACAGGGCGATGAAAAACATGACCACGTTGATAGGCTTTAGAGATCAATAAAGTAATATTTTTATAGCCAATGTTATCTTTGGCTAACAATGTTAATCGGCTTGGTTCGTCGGGGAATTCTGGGCTACGTACCCAAAAATCCGCACCAACAATCGGCTTAATACCCGCATTGTGCGCTGCGCCATAAAAACGCACCAGACCACAAAAGTTCATTTGATCGGTAATAGCCAGCGCGGGCATTTCAAGCTCTTGCGCTTTAGCGACAATAGGCTTGGTTTTAGCTAAGCCATCGACCATCGAAAAGTCTGAGTGAACGCGTAAATGTACAAACTCTGGTGCAGCCATTATTTATGCCTCGCCCTTTGCTTGCATCAGCACGCGCTGTACCGGCTTAAAGCTTTTACGGTGCTCATCAATTGCGCCGTATTGCTCAAGTGCTGCAAAATGCGCCTTAGTTGGGTAGCCTTTATGCCCTGCAAACCCATATTGTGGGTAGCGCGCATCAAGCTCAAGCATTTCGTCATCGCGAGCCACTTTTGCTAAAATAGAGGCTGCTGAAATTTCTTCTACTAAGCTGTCGCCTTTAACAATGGCTTGTGCCGGCATTGCTAATTTAGGAAGGCGGTTTCCATCTACAAACACAAATTCAGGCACTGTGTTAAGTGCTTCCACCGCGCGGCTCATGGCAAGCATGGTGGCTTGTAATATATTTAGCTCATCTATTTCACTGGGGCTACAACGACCAATGGCGTAACACAGTGCTTTTTCTTTTATTTCGATGGCTAATAATTGGCGTTTTTTATCCGTTAATTTTTTAGAATCTGCAAGGCCTGCGATTGGCTTAGCGGGATTTAAAATAACAGCGGCAGTAACCACATCACCCACCAGCGGTCCACGACCAACTTCATCCACACCGGCTATTAAGGTTACATTAGGTCGTTCAATTTGCATCTATTAACTCCGCCACAGCCTTGGCTGCTTGTTTACTGGCATTTAATCTAATTTTTTCATGTATAGCTAAAAAGCGTGCTTTTAATTCTTTATTATCGCTATTGAGCATAGAGGTAAGTGCTGCTGTTAAGTTAGCGACATTACACTCTCTTTGTAAAAACTCTGGTACTAACTCTTCGTCTGCCAATAAATTGGGTAGCGAAAAATATTTAATATTAAAGGTAAATAAGGTTTTAAAAATCCAATAACTCATGGGTTTAATTTTATAACCAACTACCATTGGCTTTTTATATAACATGCCCTCAAGCGTTGCTGTACCTGATGCAAGCAATATAGCATCGGCGGCTTGCATGGCTAAATTTGATTGACCATCTAGTAAGTTAACATTAAGAGAGGGCGCTGTGGCATTTAAAATAGCAATAAATTGCGCTTTACGCTTTTCGTTCACCAGTGGCACAACGACTTTAAGCGCTGGGTTCTGCGCTTGTAACTGCGCCGCTGTTTTTATGTAGGTTTCACTTAACAAGCCCACTTCTGAGCCCCGGCTCCCAGGTAATAGCGCTAACACCTTGTCATCAGCACTTAAGCCTAGTTGGCTGCGGGCTTTGCTATCGTCGTGCTTAAGTGCAATGTCGTCAGCTAATGTATGACCTACAAAAGTACACGGTACTTGGTGTTTGTCGTAAAATTCTTTTTCAAAAGGCAATAAAGCCAATACTAAGTTAGTGGCTGCACTTATAGTGTGAATGCGTTTTTCACGCCACGCCCACACTGAAGGGCTTACGTATTGCACGGTTTTGATGCCTGCGTCTTTTAACGGTTTTTCTACACGTAAATTAAAATCCGGCGCATCAATGCCTATAAAAACATCAGGAGGGTTTTCGATAAAGTGCTGTACTAACTGTTTGCGGATTTTTAGCAAGCGCGGTAAACGGCCAAGGACTTCAACCAAGCCCATAACCGACAACTCATCCATATCAAACAATGTTCTGCAGCCTTGAGCTTGCATTTTAGGGCCTGCAATACCTTCAAAGATTGCATTAGGAAAGTGAATTTTAAGCGCTTTTATGAGCCCTTCACCTAAAATATCGCCCGACAGTTCACCTGCCACAATACCAATTCGTAGTTGTTTTTTATCTTTTTTCATTTGCTATTTTTTCACAAGTAAACCCGGCGTTCATACCGATTAGTTTACCGTGTTTTAAGGCTAGGTTAAACGCTTAAAACACACCACTTTTTTCTAACTTACTCTTAATTGATGATTGCGTATTTTATAGACTGATGTAATGTCATGGTATATTAAAGTTTTCTAATATACATATTGACAAAAATTGTACAAACGCAAATAATAACGCAAACTTTCAGAAATTACTGAAAGCTTATTAAAACATTAACAATTGCTTTGTGCTGTCACTGCATCACAACCAAAGGAGCCAAAAATGATAGATGAAACCTTTGTGGATCTATCGCGATTACAGTTTGCTGTCACCGCTCTATTTCATTTTTTATTTGTGCCGTTAACAATCGGTATGACCTGGATTTTAGTTATCATGGAATCGGTTTATGTTATGACCGGTCGCGAAATTTATCGTGATATGACTAAGTTTTGGGGCAAGTTATTTGGTATTAACTTTGCTATTGGCGTGGCGACGGGCCTCACCATGGAATTTGAGTTTGGTACTAACTGGTCATATTACTCACATTATGTAGGCGATATATTTGGCGCGCCGCTGGCTATTGAAGGTTTAATGGCGTTCTTTTTAGAGTCAACTTTTGTGGGTATGTTCTTTTTGGGCTGGGACAGGTTAACTAAACGCCAACATTTAGGTGCTACCTTTTTAATGGCGCTGGGTACTAATTTGTCGGCGCTATGGATATTAATTGCTAACGGCTGGATGCAAAACCCTGTAGGAGCAGAATTTAACTATCAAACTATGCGCATGGAAATGACTAGCTTTGCTGAGCTTGTATTTAACCCTGTGGCACAAGTTAAGTTTATTCATACTGTATCGGCAGGTTATGTTGCCGCTTCTATGTTTGTACTGGGTATTAGTAGTTGGTACATATTAAAAGGCCGTGATTTAGCCTTTGCAAAACGCTCGTTTTCGGTGGCATCCGGCTTTGGTTTAGCGTCAATACTGTGTGTTATTTTATTAGGTGACGAATCAGGCTATGAAGTGGGCGAGGTTCAAAAGGTAAAACTAGCCACCATAGAAGCTGAGTGGCACACCGAAGAAGCACCTGCAGCGTTTACTGCGTTTGGTTTTCCTGATTCAGATGAGCAAGTTACCCATGCAGCAGTGAAAATACCCTATGCATTGGGGATTATTGCTACTCGCTCTCTAGATGAGCAAGTAGTTGGTATTTCTGATTTAGAGAAAAAACACGAAGTACGTATTCGTAATGGCATGATAGCGTACGAATATCTCGAAAAACTTAGAAATGGCGAAGACAGCGAAGAAAACCTAGCTAAATTTGACTCCCTCAAAGATGATTTAGGTTATGGCTTATTGCTCAAACGCTATACCCCCAATGTGGTAGATGCCACAGATGAACAAATTCAAATGGCGGTTAAAGACTCCTTCCCTAGAGTGGGCCCTATGTTTTGGTCATTTAGAATAATGGTTGCCTGTGGCGTAGTCATGCTCGCCGTGTTTGTACTGGCATTTTATTACAACGCACACCGCATTATTGAGCAAAAACGCTGGTTGCTGTGGGCTGCGGTTTTGAGTATCCCACTCCCTTGGATTGCAATAGAGTTTGGCTGGATCGTTGCCGAATACGGCCGCCAACCTTGGGCAATATCTGAAATATTACCAACCTTTTTAGCGACTTCGTCACTGACGGTAAACGATATTTTAATTAGCTTAACTGGATTTATTATTTTTTACACCGGCCTTGCTATTGTAGAGGGATGGTTAATGCTGCGCTTTATTAAACAAGGCCCAAGCTCATTACATACAGGTAAGTATCACTTTGAATTACCAAACAAAGCAGATAAAGACGCAGGAGAGCAATTATGATTTTTGATTATGAAACATTAAAAATGCTGTGGTGGTTGCTCATTGGCGTACTGCTTATAGGCTTTGCAATTACCGATGGCATGGATATGGGCGTTGCCATGTTACTGCGTATTGTGGGCAAAACAGACAGTGAACGGCGTACCGTTATTAATACCATTGGTGCCCACTGGGATGGTAACCAAGTATGGTTTATTACTGCAGGCGGTGCCTTGTTTGCAGCATGGCCTATGGTTTATGCCGCCGCATTTTCTGGTTTTTACTTTGCTATGATGCTGGTCTTATTTGCATTATTTTTTAGACCGTTAGGTTTTGACTACCGCTCAAAAATAGACTCTAAACGCTGGCGTAATAACTGGGATTGGGGCCTATTTGCAGGCAGCGCCATTCCCGCTTTAGTATTTGGTGTAGCCTTTGGTAACTTATTTTTAGGTGTACCGTTTAACATTGATAATCTACTACGTGTAAGCTACCAAGGCTCATTTTTTGGCTTACTTAACCCATTTGGTTTGCTAGCGGGTTTAATCAGTGTAGCCATGTTAATTGCCCATGCAGGTATGTGGTTGCAATTGCGCACAGCAGATGCGGTTGCACAGCGCTCAGCGCAATATGGCCGCTATGCCTTAGTGGTATTTATTGTTTTGTTTGCAGCAGCTGGCTTTTGGGTGGCAAACATTAATGGCTACCAAATTGTGTCGATGCCTGATACGCAAAGCCACGCAGATCCGCTGGCAAAAGTAGTAAGCACAGCAAAAGGCGCATGGCTTAACAACTACAGTGAGCGCCCATGGACAATAACCTTCCCTATTTTAGGTTTTGCTATGGCATTCAGTGCCCTGCTTTTCTCAAAGCTTAACAAGCCAGCACTTGGGCTTATTTCAACCAGCTTTATGTTAATTGGCGTTATTATGACGGCAGGTGTGTCGCTGTTCCCATTTATTATGCCATCGGTTAATAACCCTGATATTAGCTTAACTATTTGGGATGCTGTATCAAGTCACAAAACACTCAATATTATGTTTGTTGCTGTTGTTATATTTATTCCGTTAATCCTGGCCTACACCACGTGGTGTTACGTAAAAATGTGGCGCAGAGTAACAGTCGAAGAAATTGAAAATAACACACACGGTAGCTACTAAGGAGACTAAATTATGTGGTATTTCGCTTGGATTTTAGGGGTACTTTTAGCCTGTACCTTAGGGGTTATCAATGTAATGTGGTACGAGTTTCATCAAAATAAGAACAGTATTGCTGATGATGAACAACCTATGCACGATTTACTAAACGAAGCTAACAATACAAAAGATGACGACTAACCCCCGACCAAATCGCGCGCAGCAGCAATCTCTGCGCGCTTTTTTAAAAAAGCAAAGTAAGCCTGCGGGTGCATGGTTAAAGTTAAGTATTGCACTGGGCACATTTAACGCTATTTTAATGATTGCTAGTGCGTATTTACTGGCACAGGCTATTCACAACGTCATGTTTGCAGGCGCAAGCCTTGAGCAAGTAAATCACTTACTTTGGCCTCTCGCGGGAATTATTTTACTCAGAGCTCTATTTTTAGCTATTAGTGAAAGGCTCAGTGCTTATGCGGCACTTAAAATAAAGTCGGCTATGCGCCAAACCTTATTAACCAAATTGACTCAACTTGGCCCTAGTTATATTGAACAACACGGTCAAGGCGCTACACTCAACACGCTGCACAATGGCGTTGAAGCACTTCACGATTACTACGCTAAATATTTACCTGGTGTTGCCTATAGCGCGCTTATTCCAATGGCCATATTAGTGGTTATATTCCCTACCGATTACAAGGCAGGTTTAATATTTTTATTAACCGCCCCGCTTATCCCATTTTTTATGATTTTGGTTGGCCATAAGGCCGAGGCACTCAATCAACAGCGCTGGCAACAATTAGCTGTACTCGGTAATTACTTTTTTGACCGCGTACAAGGGCTTACCCAACTAAAACTGTTTAATGCTACGCGCAAAGAGCTAAAGCAAATAGCCCAAATTTCAGATGATTTTAGGCATGCAACGCTAAGCGTGTTAAAAATTGCTTTTTTATCTTCTTTTGCACTGGAGTTTTTAGCCACAATTAGTGTGGCACTGGTAGCGGTTATTATTGGTTTTAGATTATTTTTTGGCACGCTCGACTTTGCAACCGGCTTTGTAGTATTGCTGCTAGCGCCTGAATTTTACTTACCGCTTCGCCAATTAGGCAGCCATTATCATGCGCGCTTACAAGGAATTAGTGCTGCTGCAGATATGCTAATCATTTTAAATGCACCACTGCCATCAAAAAATAATAACCACACAGCTCATATAAACATGGAGGGTAACAGCACTATCAGCGTCCATGATCTCAATTTTAGTTACCCTAATAGCAATGAGGGAATTAATAATATTAATTTAACCCTGCCAAGCAAAGGACTAGTAGCCATTGTGGGAGCTAGCGGCTCAGGTAAAAGCACCCTACTTGATTGCATGCTTGGTTTTCACCCAGAAGTAATACAACACATATCCATTGACCAACAACCATTGACGACAGCCGATATAAGCCAATTACAACAAAACATTGCCTGGATCCCACAAAAGCCAACCTTATTTTACGACACCATTGGCGCTAATATAAAGCTAGGTAACCCAGGCGTTTCAAATGCAGCACTTGAGCAGGCGGCGCAGCAAGCTGGTGCGCTGGAATTTATTAACGACTTACCTGATGGGTTTAACACCTTAATAGGTGAACAAGGCGAAGGGCTCTCTGGAGGGCAAAAGCAGCGTATTGCTTTAGCTCGTGCATTTTTAAAAAACGCCCCTATTTTAATGCTTGATGAGCCAACCGCTCATTTAGACAGTCAAACTGAACAGCTCATTCAAAACGCTATTGCTGAGTATGCAAAAGAACACTTAGTGATCACCATAGCGCACCGCTTAAATACAGTAAAAAATGCTAAACAACTTATCGTTATGGAAAACGGTGCCATCGCTCAGCAAGGCGACTTTATAACGCTCAGCCAGCAAGCTGGCGAATTTGCAAAGCTGCTGCAAACAGCGCAACATGGAGCGACTAATGACTAACTTTATTCGTTTACTTAAATTGTGCCGCCCTCATTATAAAGCGATGCTTTTAGGGACGTTTCTAGCGTCACTGACGGTGCTAGCTAATGCAGGCTTACTCGCTATTTCCGGCTGGTTTTTAGCTTCTATGGCTGCCGCAGGACTTGCAGGCGTCCATATGAACTACTTTACCCCAGCTGGCACCATTCGTTTTTTGGCGATTGTGCGCACCGCCTCACGTTACGCTGAACGCTTAGTTACTCACAACGCCACATTTTTATTGTTAAGTGAAATACGAGTAAATATGTTCGCCACACTCAGTAAACTTAATAACCTTGATTTAGCTATGAGCCGCAGTGCCGATTTAGTTAACCGCTTACAAAATGATGTAGACGCACTAGATAAATTTTATTTAAATGTGTTGCTACCGATGTTGGTAGCCTTACTCACTGTGCCTATTATTATGCTGTTTATGTCTGCTTACAGCCCAAGTGTAGCCTTAATTTGCTTTACGGGCATCGTTGTTATTGGGGTGGTTATACCCGTTATATTGAGCAGACAATTAGATAAAAACAGCCACCAAGAAACATTACTCAGCGCCCAATTAAGAGCTGAGCTAGCTGATACCTTAACGGGTCTTAGAGAACTAAATATTTACCAAGCTCGAAACAAACAACTCACTAAGTGTGATCAGTTAAGTAAGCAGTATAATCAGCAATTATTTATTCGTCATAAGGCTCTTAGCAATGCTGATGGTTTGAGCTTACTCATAGTGCAACTGGCTATGCTCGCCAGCATTGTCACTATTGTGCCGCTGGTATTTAGCGCCGAGATGGTAAATGTTGAATTGGCGATGTTGAGTTTGTTTGTACTGGCCAGTTTTGAAAGCGTATTGTTACTACCCAACGCGTTTATTGAACTACCTAATGTATTAAAATCAGCTGAGCGACTATTTACCCTTGAAGATAAAGTACTGAAGAAAAACGAGGGGGCGCCACAAGTTATTGATTCAAAAAATAAAAAATGGACACTTTCGCTAGATAAAATTAGTTACCACTATGGCCAAAAGCAGGCATTAAATAATGTGAGCTTTGAGCTCCCTGCAAAGCATAAAGTGGCGATTGTTGGACGAAGCGGCAGTGGTAAAACAACCTTAGTGAATTTACTAAGCGGTTTATGGCCTCTGCAACAAGGTGCAATTAGCTTACAAAACGAAAAAGAAACAATAAACCTGCAAAATTTAAATAATGAAAGCCGTGCAAAAACATTAAATATTTTAGCCCAGCAGCATCATATTTTTGATGGTACATTAAGCGATAATCTTGCCTATGCGGCACCTGATGCAACAGCGCAACAAATGACAGTGGCGTTAAAACAAGCCGAGCTGGGTAACTGGTTTAGCGCGCTAAAAGAAGGTTTAAATACTCGTTTAGGTACCGGCGGGCGAAATGTATCTCAAGGCCAGTCAAGACGCATTGCCTTAGCACAAGCGCTGCTGCAACAACCCGCAATTGTAGTGCTCGATGAACCCACTGAAGGACTCGATAATATTTCTAAACAAGCCGTTATGAACAGTATTTTACAGCTAAAAGAGTGTGCCAGTGTACTAACAATCACACACGATCCAGCGTTGTTATCGCAAATGGATAGTGTCATCTGGTTAGACAGTGGGAAAATCATCGCTCAAGGTTCACATCAACAATTGCTCAATGAACACCCTGACTATGTGGCGTTAACGACCCGCTTTTAGTCCTTAGCAGTATTACTTTTATCAATAACGGTGACCGTTACATCAATAACGCCGACTTTAGGGTCGGCTATTTTTTTAAACATCGCCTTAGATAAATCAATAATTCGCCCCCGAATATAAGGCCCCCTGTCATTAATTCTGACCACTACAGACTTATTATTAGCAATATTGGTAACTTTCACTTTTGTACCAAATGGGAGTCTTAGGTGCGCAGCACTTGCTGCTTGTTGGCTAAATCGCTCGCCACTGGCAGTAGTTCGGCCGTGGTATTTATCAGCATAAAATGATGCTTTACCTTGCTCTGCAACATCACGTTGTTGATTATTTATATTACTTGGCGCAGTACTACAGGCGGTCAAAATCACTAATAATACTGAAATAAATACTAACTTTATCCGTTTCATTATTAATACTTTATAGGAAAATATGTAGGGAGTGTAATAAGGTAAGCCTGAGTAGAGACTGAATTTAATAAACACAGCAACATGCACTTCATGGCTGAGTTATTAATCAAATATCAGCTAATAAAAAACCACCTTGATTACTCAAAGGTGGTTTTTTTATAAATTAAAATGCTCTTTATTAACGCACGATACCGCGCTCTGAGCTTTTAACAAAATCAATCATCAGTTGAACAGCTGGGTATTTTTCAGCGTCTTCTGAAAGCGATTCTATCGCTTCATCAACGCCTAGGCTCTTGCGATAAAACGCTTTATAAGCGCGGCGTACTGCCATTATCTCATCACTTTCAAAACCACGGCGTTTCATACCTTCGGTATTGATTGCTGCAGGGCCTGCTGGCATCCCAATGGTAGTAACAAAAGGAGGTACGTCTTTATTTACACCAGAATACATACCAACAAATGCATGAGCACCAATTTTACAAAATTGATGCACACCTGAGTTACCCGCTAAAATAACCCAATCACCAACATGAACGTGACCCGCTACACTGGCATTATTTGCAAAAATAACGTTATCGCCAATCACCGCATCGTGTGCAACGTGAGTGTAAGCCATAAATAAGTTATTGCTACCTATTTTGGTAACACCTTCATCTTGGATTGTGCCGCGATGAATAGTCGCACATTCACGAATAACATTATTGTCGCCAATAATTAAGCTGGTTGGCTCGTTGTTATATTTTTTGTCTTGGCAGGCTTCGCCCACAGAAGCAAACTGAAAAATATGGTTACCAGAGCCAATAGTAGCAGGCCCTTTAACAACAACGTGAGACTCAATAATACAGTCATCACCAATAACAACATCATTACCGATGTAACTGTATGGTCCAACTGACACATTGTTACCAAGTTTTGCACCCGGTTCGATTATTGCCGTAGCATGGATCACAATTAAAACTCTCTTCTAGCACACATGATTTCGGCGCTACACACTGTTTTGCCGTCAACTTTAGCTTCAGCCGCAAATTTCCATATATTACGACGCTCTTTCAAAAACTTAACATGAAGATGCATGGTATCACCTGGCACAACCGGCTGCTTGAAACGAGCATTGTCTACAGCTGCAAATAGGTAAAGTTCGTTTTCATTACGATTTTCAACCGTTTTAAACCCTAATAGACCCGTTGCTTGTGCCATTGACTCTAATATTAGCACACCAGGAAAAATCGGCTGGTTTGGGAAATGGCCGGTGAAAATGGGTTCATTAATCGATACGTTTTTAATTGCATGTAACGATTCACCAGGGGTGAAATCTATAACGCGATCAATCAGAAGCATCGGGTAACGGTGCGGTAATAAACTTAAAATTTCTTGAATATCAAGGCTATTTAATTCGTTTGCCAAAATAGCATCCTTATTAGTGTTCAACGTTCATGACTTATTCAATGCTTCAAGCGCTTTTAGACGTGACTTCATGTCTGAAAGGTTACGCAAATGAGCAATTGATTTTCGCCATTCTTTGTTAGTCGTATGAGGCATACCGGATGAGTAAATACCCGGTTCGGTGATTGATTTAGTCACCATACTCATACCAGTAATTATAACACCATCACATACAGACATGTGACCGTTAATTGCGGTCATGCCGCCAATCTGGCAATTTTTACCTATGCTGACACTGCCTGCAAGTACAGTACAACCGGCAATTGCAGTGCCTGACTGAACTTCAACGTTGTGTGCTATTTGACACTGATTATCAATAATAACGTTACTGTGAATAATAGTGTCATCGAGTGCACCACGATCTATGGTGGTGCTTGCACCAATTTCGACTTTATCGCCAATGATCACTGAGCCTAGTTGTGGAATTTTAAGCCATTGACCACGTTCATTCGCATAACCAAAACCGTCGCTGCCAATAACAGTATTCGCTTGAAATAAACAGTCTGCGCCAATCTCAACATCATGATAAACGCTCACACTTGACCATAGTTTGGTGCCTGAGCCTATTTTAACACGTTCACCAATAAAACTGTTCGGACCAATTTGTACGTTATCGCCAATCACAGCGTCAGCTTCAATTACAACATTCGCGCCTATGGATGCGCTTTTACTGACTTGCGCACTGGCATGTATAACCGCACTTGGGTGTATACCACTAATGGCACTACGTGGCGTGGTATCCATTAACTGAGCGAGTTTAGCGTAATTCACATACGGATTGGCGACGATGATTTTGTTGCCTGAAAAATAAGGCGCATCCTCAGGGCCCAGTATCACAGCACTGGCTTGTGTTGTTTCAAGCTGAGAGCGATATTTCTTGTTCGCTAAAAATGCAATATGCCCAGTCTGGGCATTTGCAAGTGTCGCTATTTTTTTTATTTCTAAAGCGCCATCACCTTGAAGCTCAGCGCCTAGAAGTTCCGCAATTTGCGAAAGCGTATAATTTTGCATAGATTAATTATTTCTTACTTGCAGCGTCTACAACTTTTTCAGAAAGATCAGTTACTTCTTTAGGATTAAAGTAAATAGTTGTGTCTTTTACTTTAACTTCGTCAAAGTCACCTTTTTTAGCAATCTCTTGGATAGTTTCAATGATTAGAGTCTGAACTTTAGCCAACTCTTGATTTTGACGTGCTTTAATTTCTTGCTCTAACGGACGACCCTTTTCAGCAAGGTTTTTTTGCATACCTTGAATTTTATCACGTAATGCGTCTTTTTGATCTTGACTCATTGTGGTGCTTTCACGCTTAAACTTTTCAGCTTCAAAGCGAATATCGCCTTGTAACTTTTCAAGCTCTTGACGACGCTCAGCAAATTCAGTTTGCAGAGACTGTTCAATTTTAGCCATTTGTGGAAGCTGCTTGTAGATTTCTTGCATATCTACAATACCCACTTTATGAGCAAAAGCATTAACTGATGTACCCATCATAAGTGTAGCTAAAACGGCAACAGCTGTTGATTTGAATAATTTTTTCACAAAAAACTCCTTTAGAAAGTGTTACTAATATTAAAACTGATGGTCTTGGTATCGTCATCTTCTTCTTTTTGCAACGGATACGCAAAGCTGATCAGCATAGGACCCATAGGTGAGATCCATTGTAATGATAAACCGGTTGCAACCCTAAAGCGCATTGGGTCTGAATAATCATCTAATTTTGCACGCTCATCAATACCTAAGTTTTGATAGCGATCAACACTGAATTCGGTATCCCATACATTGGCAGCGTCAACAAAGAAACTCGTACGCACCGAACTGGTGTTTTCTTCATCTAAGAACGGTGTAGGAACAATAAGCTCCATACCTGCCACTGCTTTAGCATTACCACCAATACGACCTTGTGGTATTAGCACGTCAAACTCTGACGCCCCACCAATATTACCTGTGGTTGTACCATCACCCGATGGCGTGCCTGGTATAGATTGCGGTACTCGTGATACTGCACGCGGTAAGATAGTATTTCTATCAAAGCCACGTAGTTCCATTTCTGTAATACGGAAATACTCTTGGAATGGGAGCGTCTGCTCATACCCGTTAGTAGAGCCATAACCATTACCGTAACCTAATGCCGCACGCGTTGAGAACACCCAACGATGATCGTTTGAAATCGGCCAGTAAAAACGTGAATCGTAATTTAATTTAAAGTACTGTAAATCAGAGTTTGGCGTTGTGGCTGTTAAGTTTAATGTTTGTCGTGAACCTGCCGTTGGGAATAAACCACGGTTAACTGTAACACGTGACCAACCAACACTTAGCTCGTACTTTGTAAATTCAAAGCCCGCATCTGGATTTTCTGGATCGAGGAAGGTTTCACGTAGTACACGTGTTTGCTCATATTCAGCAATATCTGACAATTGTTCTTCTATCCAACGTGCGCCAAAGTTAATACGGTTAATGGCATCAATTGGGAAACCAATATTTGTCCCTAACCCATAACTTTTTGACTTATAGTCAATCAAGCTAAACTGACTGGCATCGTAGTTACTGTAAAAGATACTGCTGCCCTGCGATACGCCATCCGGCGTAAAGTAAGGGTCGGTATACGATACACTGACACGCTCAGAACCGCGTGAAGTATTAATATTAAAGCCAATTTGGTTACCTGTGCCTAAAAAGTTAGACTCGGTTACACCAATATTAAACTGCAGACCTAAGTATGAGCCATAGGCAAGACCGGCATTGAAGCTGCCCGCAGATTGCTCTTTAACAGTAAAATCAACATCTACTTGGTCATCTACACCTGGAACTGGCACTACATTAAAATCAACGGTTTCCATATAAGGTAAACGTTGAATTTGTAGTTTAGAACGCTCTAGATTTTGATTAGATAACCATGCACCTTCAAGCTGTGTCATTTCACGGCGCAGTACTTCATCAGCCGTGTTTTGGTTACCACCTACAATAATTCGACGAACATACACACGCTTGCCTGGGTCAACCGACAGAGTCAATTGTACTTCTTGGTTCTCGTCATCAATTTCTGGAATCGTACGTACTTCAGCATTGGCGTAACCAAAACGCGCCAAGTAGCTTTTGATAAATTCTTCTGATGAGGTAACCACTGATCCGTTATAAAGCTCGCCTGTACGCAGTGGAATAACACTTTTTATTAATTCTTCACGACCGAGTAAATCACCGATAAAATCAAAGCCTTTCACTTTGTATTTAACGCCTTCGGTAATATTTGCCGTTACATAAACAGACTCACGTTCAGGGCTAACTGATACTTGAGTTGAGTCAATATTAAAGCGTAAATAGCCACGGTCTAAATAAAAGCTGCGAATTTTCTCTAAATCGCCTTCAATGGTTTGTTTTTGATAGCGGTCGCTACCCATAAACTGCCACCATGGTAAGTCTTGCTGCGACTCAACTAGTTGCAATAACTCTTCGTTTGAGAAAAGCTCATTACCCACTAAGTTAATTTGACGAATGGAGGCTGCATCGCCCTCGTCAAACTCAAGTCTTAATTTAACGCGATTACGTGGTAATTTAGTGACACTGATATCCACTTTTGCATTGTATTTACCAATACTGTGAAAAAATTCAATCAGGCCTTTTTCGATATTATCGATTACCGTTTTATCAAGCGGCTCGCCTTGGCGAATATCTTGTTGATCGAGTGACTGATTTAACTGCTCATCTTTTATGTCTTTATTGCCTTCAAATTCAATAAAGCTAATGGTTGGACGTTCAGTTACTTTAAAAATAACGTTATTACCATCACGTAACGCTTTTATATTGTCAAAGTGACCAGAGCGATAAAGTGACTTGATTGTTTTTGAAATTGTATATTCATCAACATTGTCGCCCACGTTAATAGGAATATGCGTTAATGCAGCACCAAGTGCGACACGTTGCAATCCCTCAACTTTTAAATCTTCAACAATAAAGGAGTTTTGGCCTAGGGCTGCAAAGCTTGCACCCAATAAACTTGAAACTACCAAATGTTTTTTTATAGCCATTTTATTATCTTTATCCTTTACAACTGTATTACCGCTTAGCATCGAAAATTAAATATTTACGAGCTTTACAATCGTGTTCTAATTTGTCGTTACCACGCTTACATAACTACAAGCGCGATACATCATTGAACAAAGCGAAACATGTTAGAAAAATGAGTAGCAAGGCCCCCACTTTAAAACCAAACTCTTGTGTCTTTTCAGAGACTGGCTTTTTACGAAAAAGTTCAATTATGTAATACATTAAGTGCCCACCATCAAGCACTGGCAGAGGAAGTAAATTAAATACTCCCAAGTTAACGCTTATCAAAGCTAAAAAGCTTAAAAATGCGACTAATCCATAACTAACACTGGTGCCGGCGCCTACGGCTATGCCGACGGGTCCACTTAGGTTTTTAACCGACACTTGGCCTGTTATTAAGTTACCTATCATGTCAAAACTCAGCGTAATTAAACGCCATGTTTCTTTTGTGCCCAGCACAATACTATCTAGTGGCCCATAATGTCTAGTCTCTACAAAATCATCAGGCCACTGCTCTACAACGGGAGCAACACCCAAAAAGCCTTGCTCTATGCCATTACTGACGACCCGGCTCTTTGGAGTAACTGTTATTGTTTTTATACTATCTTGTCTTTTTACACTAAATTGTAAGGATTTGTTAGCCGATTGAGTAATAAGATTAACTAATTGCTGCCAACTGGTCATTGTTTCACCATTCACAGCTAAAATAACGTCGTTAACCTGTAAATTAGCCTGTTCAGCAGCTGAGTTTTTAGTAATAGCGGCAATAACCAAGGTTGCCTGAGGACGAAACGGTACAATACCTAACGAACTGAGCGGCGGTACATCTTGTTGATCAAGCTTCCAACCATCTAGGTTAAGTGTTTGCACTGTTTGCTGATAATTTTCGTTACGTAAGGTTACGGCAACGCTTTTATCACCTAAATGAGACATCAAAGAAAAGGTCGCATCTTGCCAATTACTTATGTCGTCATCACCAATTTTAATAATTTGCTGGGTTGGCATAATACCGGCTTGTTCAGCTCGGCTGCCTTCAACAACACTACCCACAACTGGTTTTATGGTTTGCACACCTACCATGTACATCACCGCTAAAGCAAAAATAGCGAACAAAAAGTTCGCCATCGGCCCTGCTGCCACAATGGCTATGCGGGCTTGAACTGATTTAGCATTAAACGATAAATGACGTTGATTTTCGGGTACTTCATCAACACGCTCGTCTAACATTTTTACGTAACCACCGAGTGGGATTGCCGCAATCACGTATTCAGTATTGTATTTGTCGTACCATTTTAGTAAGGGTTTACCAAAACCAATTGAAAAGCGCAGTACCTTTACACCCGCTTTACGCGCAACCCAAAAATGACCATATTCATGAACGGTCACTAAAATGCCTAGTGCGAGTATAAACGAACCTAAATTCCAAAAAAAATCGAACATATCAATGCACCACTTTTGTTATAAACTGCGCTGCGCTGATGCGTGCTAAACGGTCACACTCTAAAATTTCATCGAGAGTTTTCGCATCAGTAAATTGTGCGGCGTCTAATGTTTGCGCATTCACTTTATAAATATCCGTAAACCCAATCTTCCCCTGTAAAAACGCATTGACTGCAATCTCATTAGCCGCATTAACGGTGGTGGTGGCTCCTTGGCCTGCATCACAGGCTGCAATTGCAAGCTTTAAATTGGGGTAACGTGAGAAATCAGGTTTAGTGAACGAAAAATCACAAATATCAGAAAAATTTAATGGTTTAACACCCGCATCAATTCGCTGTGGAAAGGCAAGTGCATGTGCTATCGGGGTGCGCATATCAGGGTTACCCATTTGCGCTAAAATAGAGCCATCTTGGTATTGCACCATAGAATGGATAATACTTTGAGGATGAATCACCACATCAATATCGCTTGCATCACAGTTAAATAACCATTTTGCCTCAATAAACTCTAAGCCTTTGTTCATCATTGTAGCTGAGTCTACCGATATTTTTTGCCCCATAGACCAATTAGGGTGAGCAACCGCTTCATTGACGCTAACGCTATCAAGCGTATTAATATCACGGTTTAAAAATGGGCCACCAGAACCGGTTAGTAAAATTTTGCTAACCCCATGATGCTCAAGTTTTGCTTCACCTTGGGTATTTTGTAACGCACCAGGTAAACACTGAAAAATAGCATTATGTTCGCTGTCGATGGGTAATAAAGTTGCTTGATGCTTTTTAACTTTATCAATGAATAACTGACCCGACATCACCAGTGACTCTTTGTTGGCAAGCAATACTTTTTTGCCCGCTTCAACAGCGCTCAAGGTAGGGAGTAATCCGGCTGCACCAACAATCGCTGACATAACCGTATCAACATCACCATGAGCACAGAGCTCACTCATGGCTTTCTCGCCATGCATTACTTGTGTTTTACTCTCATGCTTTAAAAGCGCAGAAAGCTGCTTAGCCGCCAATTCAGATGCCATTACAGCATAACGAGGCTGGTGAGCTATACACAGTTCAGCCATTTTTTTTGCATTTTGTCCTGCGGTCAATGCAAAAATTTTAAATTGCTGTTGGTTTCTTGCAACAACATCTAACGTGCTAAGACCTATCGACCCCGTCGCACCCAAAATAACCAGTTGTTGCACAGCACTCATAAGCTAAGCGTCCAAGCAAAGCAAATAACAAACATCGGTGCTGCCGCAGTTAAACTATCAATACGGTCTAAAATACCACCGTGACCTGGTAAGCAACTGCCGCTATCTTTAAGTCCCGCTTCGCGCTTAAACATACTCTCAAGTAAATCACCTACCGCAGAAAACAAGGCAATAAACGCTGTCATAACTGCATAAATAGGCCATACAGAGGTATCAACGTTAGTGTAATAACAAAAAGCCAGTACAAATAACACCGCAGCAACCACGCCACCTGCGAGGCCTTCTATGGTTTTATTTGGACTAACTTTAGGCATTAACTTATGTTTACCAAAACTTTTACCTGTAAAGTAAGCGCCTATATCGGCACTCCATACAATGCCTAATACAACTAAAATAAGCACAGAGCCATAGTGAGTAGATTCAGTATATTGCGCACTACGCAGTGTGTTAAGTGCAAGCCATAGCGGTACTAAGGTCAACAAACCAGCAATGCCGCGCATCACAAGCCCTTCGTTCCACCCTTTGGCCATAGCAGGGTAACGCCACACTAAATAACTGGCTACCAACCACCAAGAAAACGACAAGGTAAATAAGTAATTAGCATCGCCTACAAGTTGACCATTTTGCCATAGAGTCTCTATAGGCCAATGCAAATTGAGTAACCCTAGTAATACTGCCACTAATAATACAAAGGCGCCACGTTTTGGCTTATCGCATAGTCCCATAAAGGCAGACCACTCCCACGCGCCCATTAATACAATAGCACCCGCAAAATAACTAAATAACGTTAGTGGGGTGTAAAAAACCAAAGCCAGTGCTAATGGCGCTAGCACTAGCGAGGTTAAAATACGTTGTTTTAACAAAATGATGACCCTTAATCTATTTTAGGTTTGAGCGAGTAATTGTTTTATTTGTTCGCCCGTGCAACCAAAACGTCGCTCTCTGGCAACGTAACATGCAATGGCCTCTGCAAAAGCAGCTTCATTAAAATCAGGCCAAAGTGTATTTGTGAAATAAAGTTCAGCGTAGGCTGCCTGCCAAAGTAAAAAGTTACTAATTCTGACATCGCCACCGGTACGGATCAATAAATCAGGCTGAGCTTGATCTGCCATACTCATATGCTGTGCAATATGTTCTTCTGTAATATCTGCTGGGTCAATTTCTCCATTCGCTACTTGTAAAGCAACTTGCTTAGCAGCGTGAGTCATATCCCAGCGACCACCGTAATTTGCCGCAACATTTAAGTGCAGCCCGGTATTGTTCGCTGTTAGTTCTTGAGCTGTATGTACTTTAGCGCGCAAGCTTTCAGAGAATCGAGATAAATCTCCAATGATGGTTAGTTTTACGTTATTTTTTTGTAGCTTTTTAACTTCTTTACTCAGTACAAATAAAAAAAGCTCCATAAGTGTATTTACTTCGTCTTCAGGGCGGCGCCAGTTTTCACTACTAAAAGCAAATAAGGTTAACGATTGTATTCCTAATTTAGTACAAAACTGCACGGATTGACGAACTGCATCCACGCCTTTTTTATGCCCATATACACGAGGTCTATTTCTAGCTTGTGCCCAACGCCCGTTCCCATCCATGATGATGGCAACATGTTTAGGTAAACATTGCTGTGAAATTGTATCAGCGTCTAGAACCATAAATTTTGTGTATTCCATAAAAAAACGCCGCCTAGTATACCCCAGACGGCGTTTCAAAACTAATAATTTTAACCTGTACCCGTGATAATAAATCTACATAAAGCAAATAATTATACAGCTAACAACCTTGTATTTACTGATAATCGAGCCAATAGTAAAGAGTAAACACAATCTGCTACCCTTTAAAATCAAACAATTAAAGTTAAGTGCGAAGGCATATAAACAACGACTTAGTTACTTTAGTAAAGCTGTTAATCCGAGCCTAGATTAGCAATTAGATTTCCATCAACTCAGCTTCTTTCGCTGTTAGTTGCGTATCCATTTCTTTGATAAACTTATCAGTGATTTTTTGGATAGCATCTTCAGCTTGACGCGCTTCATCTTCAGAGATGTCTTTATCTTTTAATAAGTTTTTAATATCGCCATTTGCATCACGACGAATGTTACGAATAGCAACACGACCGCTTTCTACTTCACCACGTACGATTTTAATTAAATCTTTACGACGTTCTTCAGTCAATGGAGGAAGTGGTACACGGATCACTGTACCTGCAGACATTGGATTTAAACCAAGGTCAGATGCCATAATGGCTTTTTCAACAGCTTGCGCTAATGACTTATCAAATACACCAATAGCCAATGTACGTGAGTCTTCAATTGTTACATTTGCAACTTGGTTTAACGGTGTTGGTGCGCCGTAGTACGACACCATGATGCCGTCTAAAATTGCAGGATGAGCACGGCCAGTACGAATTTTAGATAATTGACTACCAAGTGCTGCTACACTTTTTTGCATGCGCGCTTGCGCATCTTTTTGAATATCGTTAATCACGGTTTAATCCTAATCTAGTTACTAACTTCATCTGAGGCTTGTGAAGAAATAAGGGTTCCTTCTTCTTCACCCATTATTACGCGTTTTAATGCGCCTGATTTATTCATATTAAATACGCTTAATGGCATATTATGGTCGCGAGCTAATGTAAATGCCGCTAAATCCATTACTTTTAGTTCTTTATCAATAATTTCATTGTAGCTTAAGTGACGGTAAAGTGTCGCATCTGGGTTTTTAACCGGATCATCGCTAAATACACCATCTACTTTGGTTGCTTTAATTACTGTGTCAGCTTCAATTTCAATGCCACGTAAACACGCTGCAGAGTCAGTTGTGAAGAACGGGTTACCCGTACCGGCTGCAAAAATAACTACACGACCTGTTTTTAATAAGCTAATGGCTTCTGCCCAGTTATACGCATCACATACGCCATTTAAAGGAATGGCTGACATTAAACGGCAATTTACAAATGCACGGTGCAACGCATCACGCATAGCAAGACCATTCATGACAGTTGCAAGCATTCCCATGTGGTCGCCAACAACGCGGTTCATACCCGCTTCGGCTAGTGAGCCACCACGTAAAAAGTTACCGCCACCAATAACTAAACCCACTTCTACGTCGAGTTCTACGAGCTCTTTAATTTCTTGTGCCATACGATCTAAAACTTTAGGGTCGATGCCGAAGCCTTCGTCTCCCATTAAAGCTTCACCACTTAATTTGAGAAGAACACGTCTAAAAATAGGTTTGCGATTGATAGTCATAGTTTTGGGGCCAACTTTTATTGAATTATGGATAAAAAATAACCGCGCTTATGTTAAACATAAAAGCGCGGTTATTTTAAAGAATTTCTAAGCGTGACGCAAAAGCAAATAGTACTTTAATTGCATGTATTTTCCTTTGGCATCACAAATAGCTAATCTTACTTAGCTTTAGCAGCTGCAATTTGAGCAGCAACTTCAGCAGCAAAATCTTCTTCTTTCTTCTCGATACCTGCACCAACTTCCATACGTACAAAGCCAGTAACTGTTGCGTTTTTCTCTTTAAGAATTTCGCCAACAGACTTTTTAGGTTCCATGATGAAAGCTTGACCAGTAAGAGAAACCTCACCAGTGAATTTTTTCATACGACCAACAACCATCTTCTCAGCGATTTCAGCAGGCTTGCCTTCATTCATCGCGATGTCGATTTGTACTTGCTTTTCTTTTTCAACAACATCAGCAGGTACATCATCTGGCGTTAGGTAGTCTGGGTTTGAAGCAGCAACGTGCATTGCAACGTGCTTAAGTGTTTCTTCATCAGCAACACCTGCAACAACAACACCAATACGCTCGCCGTGACGGTACTCAACTAGTTGCTCACCAGTGATGTACTGAAGACGACGTACATTGATGTTTTCACCAATTTTAGTTACTAGCTCAACACGATCTTCTTCAAACTTAGCTTGTAAGTCTTCGATAGATGAAGTGTCAGCAATAGCAGCATCTGCAACTTTATTAGCAAACGCTAAGAAGCTTGCATCTTTAGCTACGAAGTCAGTTTGACAGTTAACTTCTACAAGTACTGCAACACCCGCGTTTTGCTTGATGATGATAGTACCTTCAGCAGCGATGTTACCTGCTTTTTTAGCAGCCTTTGCAGCACCGCTCTTACGCATGTTTTCAATCGCTAACTCGATGTCACCATCAGTCTCAGTTAACGCTTTTTTACAATCCATCATGCCAGCGCCAGTACGCTCGCGTAATTCTTTAACTAGGGCAGTAGTTACAGCCATTAGTAAATCCTCAAATCTGAAATCAGGTTTAGATAAGCGGGTTACCCGCTCCACAAGAATAGCAAGTCTTCACCTTTAGAAGATGAAGACTTGATGACAGCTAATTACTCAGCTTCTACGAAGTCATCTTTTTCAGCTTGAGCAACGATGTTACTCTCACGGCCTTCAGTGATCGCAGCTGCAACAGCACTAGTGTAAAGGTTGATTGCACGGATAGCATCATCGTTACCAGGTACGATGTAATCAACACCGTCTGGGTTAGAGTTAGTATCAACGATTGCAACAACTGGGATACCTAGGTTGTTAGCTTCACGGATAGCAATGTGCTCGTGGTCAGCATCGATTACAAAGATAGCGTCTGGAAGGCCACCCATGTTTTTAATACCACCAAGGCTTTTTTCAAGCTTGTCCATTTCACGAGTAAGCATTAACGCTTCTTTCTTAGTTAACTTCTCGAAAGTACCGTCTTGGCTTTGAGCTTCAAGGTCTTTAAGACGCTTGATTGATTGACGAACTGTTTTCCAGTTAGTCAACATGCCGCCTAACCAACGGTGGTTAACGAAGAATTGATCGCTTTGTAAAGCAGCTTCTTTTACTGCTTCGCTTGCTGCGCGCTTAGTACCAACGAAAAGAACTTTACCTTTGTTTGCAGCAGCACTAGATAAAAACTTAAGTGCAGTGTTGAACATTGGTACAGTTTGCTCAAGGTTGATGATATGTACACGGTTACGTGCGCCGAAGATGAAAGGCTTCATCTTAGGGTTCCAGTAACGTGCTTGGTGACCAAAGTGAACACCAGCTTGAAGCATATCGCGCATTGAAACGTTTGCCATTTTGTAAATCCTCTAAGTTGTTTAGGGTTAGGCCTCCACATATCCCATAGCACCAACACCGCAGTTAAATGAAACTGAAATGCACCCAAGTGTATGTGACGATACGTGTGTGTGTTAAAATAAAATTGTGTTTGCCTTAAATACAAAAAATCATTTAAGAATTTATTTGTAAAAAGACGGCGCGCTTTATACCATATTAAAACTAAATACTCAACGTCTCGTGCAAAAATTGTGCGACGATAATCATCTAAAAACGCAACTTTGGAGCCTCAATGAGCGCTGTGATTAAGACCCCTGAAGAAATCGAGAAAATGCGTGTAGCCGGCCGTTTGGCTGCTGATGTGCTAGAAATGATCGAACCACATGTGGTACCAGGTATCACCACCGATGAGCTAAATACAATTTGTCATGATTATATTGTTAATGTGCAAGATGCCGTTCCTGCTCCTCTTAATTATCATGGTTTTCCAAAATCAATTTGTACCTCAGTAAATCATGTAATTTGTCACGGAATTCCGAACGACAAAGCATTAAAAGACGGTGACAGTGTCAATATTGACATTACTGTTATTAAAGATGGTTACCATGGTGATACTTCAAAAATGTTCCATGTTGGCACACCTAACATTCAAGGCAAACGCCTTGCAGAAGTGACTCAAGAAAGCCTTTATCTTGCCATTAAAATGGTAAAACCGGGTGTTCGCCTTGGTGATATTGGTGCAGCTATTCAAAAATATGCAGAGAGCTTTAATTACTCTATCGTACGTGAATACTGCGGGCACGGTATTGGCAGTGAATTTCATGAAGAACCACAGGTAATGCACTACGGAAAACCAGGTACAGGCGAAACATTAAAAGCCGGTATGTGTTTAACAATCGAGCCCATGGTCAATGCAGGCAAACGCCAATGTAAATTACTAAAAGACGACTGGACTGTGGTAACAAAAGACCGTAGTTTATCAGCTCAGTGGGAACATACCTTACTGGTAACTGAAAATGGTGTTGAAATTTTAACACTACGATCAGATGATACTATCGATAGAATCATCGAGCACTAATCTTAGTGTGCGCTTAATCATGATACTAAGCAGGCTTTAGCCTGTTCACAGATTAAGTGGTTTGCTGCAAAGGGAAATAACATGATTTATTCCCTTTGCAGTAAACACAGTATAAAAATAACTTAATCCAAGACTTATAATGCAGTCCATATATAGGAGCCAGCCTAAGTGGCATTACCTAACAAAGTAAAAAAGTTGCTCAATGATGCTCAGCAACTTAGCGAATACCGCGATTGCTCCGCCTATTTTTATAAATGGTTGCATAATGAATTCTCAAAACAACCCGTTGGTAATCTAATAAACGCCCGTGCAGAATTTATAGACCGGTTACTGATTAAACTCTTTCATGTTTTCGATTTAGCCCACGAGCCAGATCTCGCTTTAATTGCTGTAGGAGGTTATGGTCGCGGTGAACTTCATCCCTACTCCGACATTGACTTTTTACTGCTTGTTACCCAGCAACCCAACGACGATATTTGCGAAAAAATTGGCCAGTTTGTCACTATGCTGTGGGATCTTAATTTAGAAATAGGTCACAGTGTACGCACCATTGAACAAGCCATAGAGCAAAAACGTGAAGATGTTACCTTTGCCACCAGCCTACTAGAAAGCCGATTAATTTTCGGCAACCATATTGAATTCGAAAAGCTCAAAAGTCACCTCATCGAAAGGCCTGTATGGGGCTCTGGAGAGTTCTTTGTTGCAAAAGTACAAGAGCAAAATTTACGCCACAAAAAATGTCATGGTACGGCTTATAATTTAGAGCCTAATATAAAAGAAAATCCAGGCGGGCTGCGCGACTTACAAACCATTATTTGGGTTGCAAAAAAACACTTTAGAGCCGAAACCTTGCAAGAGTTGATAAATCACGGCTACCTAACTCACGAAGAATACCAAGAACTGTTAGAGTGCCTTGAAAATTTATGGAATATTCGCTTTGCTTTGCATTTAGCCGCAGGTCGCTCAGAAAACCGTTTATTATTCGATCACCAACCGCAAGCGGCTGAAATTTTGGGTTTTGGTAGTGATGGAAAAGCCTCTGTTGAGCGCATGATGAAACGCTTGTTCAGAATAATGAGCCGGGTTCGTGAACTTAATCAAATGCTACTTTCGTACTTTGAGCAAAGTATTTCACCAGACAGCAGCCAAGCCACTGTTGAAGAACTTGATCGTAATTTTGAACGCGTTGGCCATCAAATTCGGGTAAAAAGTCCGTCAGTATTTTTTAGGCGTGACCAACTTTTTGTATTATTTGAGCACATTGCTGATCACCCAGAAATTACCCATATATACCCAAGCACTATTCGAACTATCCGCCAAGTACGTCGTCGCTTATTAGGTGACTTACAAGATTATGCCGCGTGCCGCGAAGCTTTTTTACGTATTATAAAGCACCCTAACGGCATGGGCCGTGCGTTTACGCTAATGCATAAGCACGGCATGATTGCAGCTTACCTTCCGCAGTGGCGCAATATTTTTGGCCAAATGCAGTTTGATTTGTTTCATGCCTATACCGTAGATGAACATACCCATAAATTAATTAATAATATTTACCAATACTTCGATAAAACCAGCATTAGTGAATTTCCAATTTGCAGTGAAATAGTCACGCGCATGGATAAACCCGAATTACTGTATTTAGCTGGTATTTTTCATGATATTGCTAAGGGGCGAGGAGGAGATCACTCAGAGCTGGGCGCTGTTGATGCCATAACGTTTTCAAAGCTGCATGGTTTTGCTTCTTCAGATGGTAAGCTTATAGCGTGGTTGGTAAGCAACCACTTACTTATGTCGGTAACTGCGCAACGTAAAGATATTAACGACCCCGATGTAATAAAAGATTTTGCATCGCGAGTAAAAACCGAACGCCAACTCGATTACCTCTATTGTTTAACCGTGGCTGATATTCGAGCCACCAATGACAACCTATGGAATGACTGGAAAAACACGCTGCTGCGCGAGCTTTATTTGCACACACAGCGCGCCTTGCGCCTTGGGCTTGAAAACCCGATGGATCAACGCGACCAAATTCGTGATAAAAAGCACCAAGCTAAGCAACGCCTGCTTAATTTGCATTATCACGAGGAGCAAATTGACTTAATTTGGAGCCGTTTTAAAGCAAATTACTTTACCGCTTTTAGTGAGCAACAAATTTCTTGGCATACTGAGCACTTACTCAAGTGCACTGATTTAAGCCAGCCCAGTGTTATCGTTTCTAATAAAGCGATGCATGGCGGTACCCAAGTGTTTGCTTATAGCCCTTATTCAGGTGCGCTCTTTGCTCGACTGGTAAGTGTTATTGGCTCTAAAAAAGCGCAAATTCAGCACGCCCAAGTACTGACCACCAAAGATGGCTACGTACTGTTCAACTTTGTTATTTTAGAAGTTAACGGTGATCCGATTGCCAGTAGCCGCGCACAATCGATTAAACGCGGATTAGAGCAAGCGCTTCATGATCCACGTAAAAAAATACGCTTTAAAAAAAGCCGATCACAGCGTTTTAAAGACTTTAATATTAAACCTAAAATTGTACTGCGCCCGCATCCTCGTAAGGATCGTAGCTTAATAGAAATTCAAGCAGTTGATATACCTGGACTATTAACTAAAATAGCCGAGGTTTTTCAAGCTTACTTACTCCACATACATGCCGCACGTATTACCACGGTAGGCGAACGTGCAGAAGATTTCTTTGTGGTATCAAATAACGAATATCAAGCGCTGACTGATGAAGAGCAAGCAAAAATTCATCAGGCATTACGTAAAAAACTCAACGCCGAAATTGAATAAGAGGACACTATGTCAGATTTAAAAACCATGATTGAAAATGCGTGGGATAACCGCGACAGCATTAGCCCTGCTACAGTATCAAGCGATGTTAAACAAGCGATTATAGATGCGCTTGAGCTATTAGATAGCGGCGCTGCTCGCGTTGCAGAGAAAATTTCAGGCGAATGGGTTGTTCACCAGTGGCTTAAAAAAGCAGTACTACTTTCATTTAGAATTCGTGAAAATCAGCCAATGAACGACGGCGTAAATCAATTTTACGATAAAGTACCGCTTAAATTTAGCGACTACACGCCCGAGCAATTTCAGCAAGGCGGCATGCGTGTCGTACCCAACGCCGTTGCTCGTAAAGGCAGCTTTGTAGGTAAAAATGTCGTATTAATGCCATCGTACGTAAACATCGGTGCATTTGTTGACGATGGCACCATGGTTGATACATGGGCGACAGTGGGCTCATGTGCTCAAATTGGTAAGAACGTACACTTATCTGGCGGCGTAGGCATAGGCGGCGTTTTAGAGCCGTTACAAGCAAATCCTACCATCATTGAAGACAACTGTTTTATTGGCGCACGTTCAGAAATTGTTGAAGGCGTAATTGTTGAAGAAGGCGCCGTTATTTCAATGGGTGTTTACATCAGCCAAAGTACCCGTATTTACGACCGTGAAACCGGTGAAATTCACTATGGCCGCGTACCTGCCGGCGCAGTTGTGGTTCCAGGTGCTCTACCTTCAAAAGATGGCAGCCATAGCTTGTATGCGGCTATTATTGTGAAAAAAGTAGACAAACAAACTCGCGAAAAAGTGGGCATTAATGCCCTACTGCGCTCGATTGATGATTAAGAGCAGCTGTAAGTTTTTAGCTGTTAGCGCTAAGCAGGTTGATGTTAAACGTAGCTTGGGTTGAATAAAACGAAACCCAACGACACATTAAGTTGATGTGTATTCGCTAAAATTTAATTACATACAGAAAAAGCCCTAAGCTTGTATAGCTTTAGGGCTTTTTTAGTGATTTTAAAATACTTTCTCACAAACCTGTACCCTTTAATGGCGTTGCTTTGTTAGATGCCTACAACTATAATGAATTGACGCATAGTTCGATTGTCGAGGTTACGTTGTTGCGGCTTTTTGTAATAAGTTGGTTGATATTATTATGTTCAAAACACCTCTTTGCTAATGACTTTAATACCTTTGAAAAAAAATTAGATGAAGCCGAAGATTATCTTACTGTTAATCCAGCTCAATCTATTACTATTTTAGAAAACCTCACAGGGTTACAACTCATGCCGCCAGAATTATTTATTCGCTGGCACCTTATCTATGCCCGTACAGCAGTACCTACAAGTCACTATGACAAGCTTTATACATCGATTGAAGCAATATTTCAGCATCATCAAACTGACTATTTCAAACAAAAGCTGACCACCATTATGAGTGCCTTGGGAATATGGCTTCGCCATGCAGAATATTTAGACGATGCCCAATATTCATTTAAATGTGCTTACAAATATGCGCAAAACGATCGTCAACGGCTAACACTCACCAACAGCATAGCATTGGTTGCTCGCTCGCAAGATGACTTTGCAAAAGCGCGTGCCTTGTACCTTGATAGCCATAAAATCACCACACAATTACAGCTTCCCAATGTAACCGCATTGATAGAGAGTAACTTAGGTTATTTAGCCCTAGATGAGGGCAACATACCCGAAGCTGAGCGCTATTTTAGAAGTGCATTAAGTAATAACCAAAACATTGATAAACGCGCGGGGCAAATCTCAACCGGACTTAATTTATTAATGGTTTTTTTGATTCAAGAGCAGCAAATTAACTTTGAGCGACTCTATAGCCCAACAGCCACATTAACCCATGCCTTTCCCAACGAAGCAAAACAAGCATTACTTCTTTGGCTTGAAATAGGCTACAAAAATTTGACCGGTGGTTTTATAAGCCAAAAAGACAAACAACAGTTACAAACAGCTTATGAGCAATTAGAAAGTGATAAAATGAAACAACTGGTCGCGCGCTATTTAGCCAACAAACTAGATGTAGCTGTAACCTTACCCGCTTCTATTGTCGCTAAGGACTTTACCAGCCCTTGGTTTGAGCTGGTAAAGCAATGTGATTGGAAACGCTAAGACTCGATTTAGTCCTTAGCATGTAAAAGTCTATACCCCTCTAAAACAGCGGCACTAACACTCCTATATCAAATTTCACTTACTTTCTTTTTTAAAACCAATCTGCTGTAAATATTAACTTTAATTTAAAAAAGTGTCGTTTTTAAGCTGCAAAATTAGCCAACCATAGTGAATTTATAATAAGGTAGTTAGGCATACTTGAAAGTTAGCAATTAATATTAAGGATTAATATGACAAAAACTGCTTTACGCTCAACCATTTTGCTACCCGTATTTTTGCCTGCAGTATTTATTATTCTACTTTTGGTAATTGGTACAAGTAGTAACCCTGAACTCGCTGGTCAGGCATTTAGTGTTGCCCTTGCATGGATAACAGAAACCTTTGGCTGGTTTTATATGTTGTCTGTCGCTATTTTCTTGGTATTTATTGTCTCGGTCGCGGCTTCTAGTTGGGGGAATATAAAATTAGGCCCCGATCATGCACAGCCACAATACAGCTTTGGTGAATGGTTTGCCATGCTCTTTTCTGCCGGTTATGGCGTGGCACTGCTTTACTTTGGTGTTGCTGAACCTGTGCTGCATTACGCATCCCCGCCATCGGGGGCGGCTGAAACCGTTGATGCCGCCAAGCAGGCAATGCAAATTGCCTTTTTCCATTGGGGATTTCATATTTGGGCTATCTATGGAATTGTTGGTTTAGTGCTTGCTTATTTTGCATTTCGCCATGGCTTACCACTGTCTATTCGCTCTGCCTTGTATCCACTTATTGGCGATAAAATTTATGGCCCAATCGGCCATACTGTGGATGTATTTGCCATATTAGGTACTTTATTTGGTATTGCTACTACACTAGGGCTTTCGGTGACCCAAATAAATGCAGGCCTACATTACTTATGGCCAAACATCCCTATTAATACCACAGTGCAAATTACGACCATTGCCGTTATTACTGCCGCAGCTACGCTCTCAGTAGTTGCCGGTATGGATAAAGGGGTTAAGAGATTATCAATTGTGAATATGACCTTAGCGGTTTCACTAATGGCTTTTGTGTTTTTCATTGGCCCAACTATTCACATCTTAGAATCATTTTTACAAAATACCGGCAGCTACCTAAGCGGTATTGTTGAGCGTACTTTTAATTTACAAGCTTATAGTCGCAGTGATTGGATTGGTAACTGGACTTTATTTATATTTGGCTGGACGATTGCGTGGGCGCCGTTTGTCGGGATGTTTATCGCAAAAATTAGCCGCGGCAGAACCATCAGACAATTTGTTGTTGGCGTAATGTTAGTTCCTACTATTTTTACTTTTTTATGGTTCTCAGTGTTTGGCGATACAGCACTGAATTTAATAATGAATGAAGGCTTTGATACGCTCATTGGTGATGTACAAGCAAATCATGCCGTGGCGTTATTTCAATTATTTGAAGTGTTACCACTATCATTTTTCATTTCACTGCTCACCGTAATTCTGATCATAACTTTTTTTGTTACATCATCTGATTCAGGCTCTTTAGTCATTGATTCACTCGCCTCTGGTGGAAATATCAATACGCCGGCTTGGCAACGCGTGTTTTGGGCGGTACTAGAAGGTGCTGTGGCGGCTGTCTTATTAGTGGCAGGCGGACTTAGTGCACTGCAAACCATGACCATAGCCAGTGCCTTACCCTTTGCTGTTATTATGTTAATTGCCACTGCCGGGCTTTGGCGAGCTCTAAAAATTGAAGGCCATCGCGATACCAGTCTACAAGCACATTCACTTAATGGTCGTAATATCGATCTATCCCATTGGAAACGCCGTTTAGCGGCTATGGTTAATTACCCTAATAAAGAAAAAGTACATACTTTTATTGGCAGTGTAGTAGTTGAGGCAATGAAAGCCGTACAAGCAGAATTGAAATCTCGACAATGGCATGCCGTGGTCGAATTTGATACTGATTTAGGACGCGCTCATTTAACTGTACTACGTCATGAGCATGTGGATTTTGTTTATGATATTCGCCTTACCGAGCACCCTATGCCGAGCTTTGCTTACTCAGAGCTGCGGCCAAATAATGATAATAATGAAATGTACTATAAGGCCGACGTGTTTTTACGTCGTGGTGGTCTGTCATACGATGTTTATGGCTACAGTGAAGATGATATTGTGAAAGATATTCTTGATCAGTTTGAGAACTACTTACACTTTCTAGGTAATAGTCCAGGCGAACTTCCTTGGGATATGGCCGAACATGATGACATGTTAAATACCGATAAAGCTTAACGGATGCAGTCAATATTGGTAAAACGGTAATTAAAAATAAAAAAGGCACTGTAAAGTGCCTTTTTATTTACTCAAATATAATTAATTACAGCGCGTTAAATACGTCATCTGTTTTAGCAGCACAAATAAAATCGTTTTTATGCAAACCTTTAATTGAATGGCTCCACCAAGTAACAGTTACTTTACCCCATTCGGTTAATAGACTAGGGTGATGGCCTTCGTCTTCAGCCATATCGCCAACTTTATTAGTAAATGCAATGGCCTGCTTAAAGTTTTTAAACTTATAAACGCGCTCTAATTGCATAATACCGTCGCGTACTTCCGGCACCCAATCAGGGATTTTTTTAATTAATTCAGCCAATTCTGCATCAGATACTTTTGGTGCATCTGCATGACAGGCTTCACATTTTTGTTCACTTAATGAAGACATTTTAAATCCTTAATTCTAGTGTTACTTTTATTAAAAAACTAACTAGCTAATTTTTCTTTTGGGGGAAATTTCGGCTCGTGTAAACCAAGCGCCTTAGCTTGCTCAACTAAAGTCATTATATCCATTTGCGATATTTCAAACAGATCATGAATCGAATTAATCGTATAATACAATGGTTGCATAATATCTATACGGTACGGTGTACGCAGTACATCTAATACATTCATTGAGTTTATCTCTGGTGTATCTGAATACACGTATTGGGTTTCCCCTGGGCTTGATAAAATACCACCGCCGTAAATACGTAATCCTTTTTCGGTTTGCATCAAACCAAACTCAACGGTAAACCAGTACATGCGTGCTAAATAAACGCGATCTTTTTTCTCTGCCGCGTAACCTAGTTGCCCATACTTATGGGTAAATTCAGCAAAGTCAGGATTGGTTAGCATGGCACAGTGACCAAATATCTCATGAAAAATATCGGGCTCTTGTAAATAGTCAAATTCTTCACGGCTACGAATAAAGGTCGCTACAGGAAATTGCTTGTTAGCGAGTAACCTAAAAAACTCATCAAAATCGATAAGTGCAGGCACAGGTGCAACTTGCCAACCTGTGGTTGCTAATAGGACTTCGTTTAGCTCACTAAGCTGTGGGATACGGTCATGAGGCAGGTTGATTTTTTTCAACCCTTCCATGTACTCATCACAGGCTTTGCCTTCAATGCACGCAAGTTGGCGTGCTACAAGCTCAGACCAAATTTTATTTTCTTCATCGCTCCAATGTATAACGCCATTTTCATCTGGTGTTTTGGAGGTGTAATTACTTGCTTTAGCCATAAATACCTTCTTTGGGTTTAAACCCTAAATCGGTGTCAAAATAATAGCCACGTGCTCGGCTATTCGATGTAGCCATACTATGCAAAAGTGAACAAAAGTTTAATAGCTTGACTCAGATCAATACTTTCGCAGATCGCACAGATCGTAAATTTATAATTACACCAAAGCAAAGATAAAAACACACCCTATATTTAACAGCACTTACAGATCGAAAACCCTGTAAACAATAAGCTACACCTTACGATATTTTAGTAAATGCTTGGTTGAGATCGTTAATAATATCGTTAACATCTTCAAGCCCAACAGATAAGCGAATTAAACCATCACTAATTCCGGCTGCTAATCTTTCTTCGGGCGTGTAAGGCGAATGGGTCATCGATGCAGGGTGTTGAATAAGTGTTTCGGCATCGCCTAAGCTAACCGCTAAAGTACATAGCTTCATGCTATCAATAAACTGCTCACCGTCGGTTAAACTCCCTTTAATTTCAAAAGCAATAACACCGCCAGCAGCTTTCATTTGCTTACCAATAAACCGATGACCTGGGTGCGACTTCAGTCCAGGATAGTACACTTTACTCACTTGAGGGTGAGCCTCTAAATATTCAGCAATCGTTTGCGCACTTTGACAATGACGCTCTACCCGTATAGCTAATGTTTTTAAGCCTCGGTTAATTAACCATGCATCGTGTGGGCTAATCGTCGCGCCAATATCTTTTAACACCGTCATTTTAATATGTGTAATGTGCTCAAGGGATCCACACACAATACCTGCGACTACGTCGCCGTGACCATTTAAATACTTGGTAGCACTGTGCATAATAATATCGATGCCGTATTGTTTAGGTGACTGTAGCAGCGGCGTTAAGAAGGTATTGTCGACCACACTTATTAAATTATACTGTTTTGCTATATCACCAATAAGTGCTAAATCAATAACAGCCATCGTTGGGTTTATCGGGGTTTCTGCAAATATCATTTTTGAGTTTGGCTTTATTGCAGCACGTAACTCATCTTCATTGGTCATATCCACAAAGGTGACTTCAATGCCCCAACGCGGCAACATATGCGCAAAAAAAGCAAAGGTGCAACCATAAAGCGCACTCGATGCTACTAAGTGATCGCCTTGTGATAAAAAGCTCAGTACCGAAGCTGATACCGCCCCCATACCTGTAGCCGTTGCCGCTGCAGCCTCACAGCCCTCTAATTGCGCCACTTTTTGTTCAAGTTCAGTGGTGGTAGGGTTACCCAAACGCGTATAAATATAACCTGGCTCATCGCCAGCAAACCGTGCAGCACCCTGCGCAGCATTTTCAAAATGAAATGTCGATGTTTGGTATAATGGCGAGGTTAATGCGCCATGTGGATCATTGGCTTTTTGTGGGCCATGAATACATTGGGTGTGTGGATGATGCTTGCTCATTGTGTGCTCTCGTTTTTATTATGTGTGTCAATTACATAAATAAAACGCACCGCACTTTAAATCACAAGCATGCCGGATGCTCAGATGGCTATTTGTGCAAACTTCACTCAAAAAGCTGTACACAAATATTGCCAACTATTTACTCTCGGCTCTCTTAGTGCGACTCATAATTTTACTCACGATCCCTTGAACAGTGCCTTTTAACAAGCTGCGTTTATTTTCAAGACGCGGTAATGGTCGGCTTAATTCCATGGCTTTATAGCCTATACGAGCTGTAAATATACCCGCACTGACGCCTTGCGCGGCTCGCCCTGAAAGTTTGCCTAATAGCTCAGCACTGAGTGCTGTGGCCGCTAAATCAGATACAAGCTCTGCACTGCCTACAAACATGACTTGTTTTAACAGCATTCGGTAGAGCTTAATGCGACTGGCGTAACCAAAACCAATGCCATAAATTTTACCTATTTGTTCAATTAATTTTGTACCGCGCCAAAGCACCGCCATCATATCCACCAGCGCAAGAGGGCTTAATGTGACTAATAAGGCTGACTCTGTTGCAAAGCGGTTTATAAGCTTTTTAGCTTGGGTGTCTTGCTTTACCAGTAGGCTATTAGCGTAAAGTGTCATTATTTCTTTATCACTATGGTGCGTAGCAACTTGGTTTTTAAAGTTTTCAAAATTGTCTAACTGCTGGTGCTTGTTCAATTTTTCAAGCCAAGGGAGTGCACCACCCACTTGCTCACTGTTTAATAGCCTATCGGCTTCATGGCGATGCAGCTGATTACGCTTTAAACTGCGCAACATCAGATATTCTCGCCATAACAATCTTGTTATTAATAACACACCGCTTACCACAGCGGTTAAATAAATACTGCCCAAAATAAGCGATTGCTGATAAGCAAGCACAATAGAAAACCCAAACTCTAGCAGTACTAAAATAATAAAGCTGAGTGCAAACAAGCCTTTTAGCGTTTGCCATTTTGACTTTTTATACACCGGATCTAAATCAACTTCAGGCTCAAGCGCATCATCCTCAACCTCAGAGGTGTAATCACTTTGTCCGTGTTCAATAATTTTAGCGGATGTTAACGCAGGCTCGTTTTGCTCAATACTTTGTGCACTAATACGACGCCCTGCTTGAAACTGTTGCGTTGACTCACTCATGTTAATTTATCTCCTAGCAGGTACTGCATCACATGATCTAATCGAATATGTTTAAGTTGTTTGTCGGGGCTTGGCATCGGCGAAAATGACAAAAATTCAAACCCTTGCGCTGGCCACTCACTTTTATTAAGCATTCTACTTGGCGGCTCTGGTGGTAAATAAGTCAGCCACTCATCCTCATTTAAAGGTTTACCGTAAACGCAATCAAGAGTTTGACCTTTATCAACCACTTGGCGAGGCTGGGTTGCGGTAATTGATGACATAGCCATAGTTTCAATTTGTACACCATCAAACTTTAAATGATTACTTTGCTCTTTAACCAGCGAGTCTAGTAACAAGGCTAACGCTTTATGATGCTTAGCGCTGATGTGATCTGACTTATTAGCAGCAAACAATATTTTATCAATATTCGGTTTGAATAAACGTTTAAAAAAGCCAGACTCCCCATAACTAAAATGGGCCAACAATTGATTAATAACACGGCTTTGCTCATGCAACGTTTCATGGCCTTCATTTAATGCACTGAGTACATCAACCAACACAATTTGGCGGTCAAAATGACGAAAATGCTCATTATAAAATGGCTTAACGACTTCTTTCACGTAAGCGTTAAAACGTTTAATTAAATGCGCTAAATTAGAACCCGCCACCACATCGTCTTTCATTTTTTCAGGATTAATTGGAAAAAATAACAATAACGGCGCACCTTGCAAGTCGCCTGGCATTAACATTCGCCCTGGTTGTAGCATCGCAAGTTTAGTGTCTTTTTTTAGCCCTACCAGCATGCGTTGATAAAGTTGTGCAATGTTAGCAAGCTCACTTTCATCCACAGGGGCATGTAAATCAAGTTGCTCTACGGCGTGTAAAAAATCGCCTGAGGTAGCGCTGCGAGGAGACTGATTTAATAATGGGTATTGCTGTTCACACCACGCAGTATAGCTTTGTTCAAGCATAGGTAAATCGAGCAGCCATTCACCTGGATAGTCAATAATATCAAGGTATAACGTTGATTGCGGTGAAAAATGACCTCGCAGACCCGCATTACTTTGGTATTTAATCGCTAAGCGCAGGGTATTTATTCGCTCTGTAGACGCCGGCCAAGCAGGGTCACCTTCCATTGGCAGTAAAGCATTTATTGCACGGTTAAAGTCAAAGGTGGGCACGTTTAATGCTTCTTGCGGCACAATTTTAGTGGCAATATGACGATGCTCGCGCATCACATCAAAAAAAGGTAAGTTGTTGTCATTCGCCTGAGAGGTTAAGTGCTTAACTAACGCACTGATAAACGCGGTCTTACCACTGCCGCTCAACCCAGTTACGGCAAGCTTAACATGTTGGTCTAAACTACGGTGCAGGGCTTTTTGTGCTTTGCCTTTAAAGGTTTTAAAGGTCTTTTTTGCAAATGATTGGCTCATAAAGTGTTTTGCACCCTATCTGCCGTAATTGTTCACGTTACAAACAAGGTGCCTATCAATCCTTTAAAGTTTATTAATTTCACGACTGACCGTAAATTCGCTTGAGGTAACGTAACGTTCCATCTCTTGTAAGCGAACATCAACACGCGTTAAACGCTCTTTTAAGTCTTGTAATGCACGACGAGGTGGCTCGCCCTTTTGCCATACTTTAAACTTAACTTCCAGTGGGTCATCGCTATAAGTTGAATGCGTTTTATGTGTTGCAGCAGGTTTTTTATCTAAAATAAACCATGCTGCAATGTACGCTACCACAAATAATGGGCCACCGGTTAGTAGTACCGCACTAACAAATATAATGCGAACTAACCATAACTCCATATTAAAGTAGTCACTTAAACCGGCACATACGCCAGCTATTTTGCCGCGTTGTGGGTCTCTTAATAATTCGCGTTTAGTGTTCATACTTTTTGTCTCCACTGAGGTGACTCTTGATCAAGCAACGCTTCTAATGTTTCTACTCTATCAGCCATTTTTTCAGCTTTTTGTGCAAGCTCCAATAATTGGCGATGCTCATGCTCACTCAACCCTTGGCTTACTTGCTTTTTGCTACGGTAGTGTAAAATTAACCACAGTGGCGCAACAAAAATCATAAATAAGATAAAGGGGGCAACTAGTATCTCTGGATCAAACATAATCCTCTCCTGACAATCCATATTCTATGTTGATGTCAGGGGCACGTGACCCCTGATATTATCGTTTTATTTATTTGCGAGTTTCTTTTTAAGTTCAGCTAACTCGTCATCAATCTTTTCATTCTTTTGTAAGTCTGCAATTTCATCAGCTAACGTTTGTTTACCTAAATCGTAAGACTCTATTTGAGATTCTAGCCCATCAATTTTGGTTTCGTAACGTTCAAAGCGATTAAGTGCATCCTCTACTTTAGAACTATCAAGCGCTTTTTTAACTTCAAGGCGCGACTCAGCCGAGCGTTGACGTAAAATAATCGCTTTTTGACGTGCCTTAGCATCTGCTAGCTTTTCTTGTAGCGTAGTTACCTCTTGTTGTAGCTTCTCTATATGAGACTCTACATGGTCAAGTTCACTTTCTACCGCAGCAACTGCGTCGGCTGATTTTTGCTTTTCAAGTAATGCTGAGCGTGCTAGATCGTCACGATCTTTGCTCAGTGCCAATTCGGCTTTGTCTTGCCAATCGTTTACTTGGGCTTTTAGTGTATCTACGCGACGTACTAATTCTTTTTTCTCAGCGAGTGTTTTTGCTGATGTAGAGCGGACCTCTACCAGTGTATCTTCCATCTCTTGGATAATAAGACGAACCATTTTTTCAGGGTCTTCTGCTTTATCTAAAATGGCATTGATATTAGAATTAACAATGTCTGCAAAACGTGAAAAAATTCCCATAACATATACCTCTATTATTTAATCTAAATGTGTCTGCTTTTATTAGTATCAATATGCTTGCCAACTTTTTTAATTTTAAAATAGCAATAAATTTCAAATAGTTAAATGCAAATTACAAATTACTTTTGTTGTTAATCATAATGAAATACACTAACTGTTAGTAAAAATGACTAAGAGTTAGGAAATATGAGTCAATATCGCCAACAGGATAATTTGCTCGGCCAATCAGACAGCTTTTTATCGGTTCTTGATCAGGTATCGCAGCTAGCAAACCTAGATAAACCCGTACTTATTATTGGTGAACGCGGTACCGGTAAAGAGCTTATTGCAGCACGTTTACACTTTTTATCCAAGCGCTGGGATCAAAGTTACGTCAAACTCAACTGTGCGGCATTAAACGAAAATCTACTCGAAAGTGAATTATTTGGCCATGAAAGTGGTGCATTTACCGGCGCAAGTAAACGTCATGAAGGCCGATTTGAGCGGGCTAATAGCGGCACCTTATTTTTAGATGAGTTGGCAAATACTTCTGCCCTAGTGCAAGAAAAGCTATTAAGGGTAATAGAGTATGGTGAGTTTGAGCGTGTTGGCGGCAAACAAACGGTTAAAGTAGATACGCGCTTAGTCTGTGCGACCAATGAAGACTTACCGCATTTAGCGCAGCAAGGTGAATTTAGAAGCGATTTACTCGATAGGCTCGCATTTGATGTAATCACTCTACCGCCACTGCGCGAACGCCAAGACGATATTATGTTATTGGCTGAGCAATTTGCAATGAATATGGCACGCGACTTAGAGTGGGAGCTATTTAGTGGTTTTACTCGTAATGCACAAGAAAGTTTACTTAGTTATGAGTGGCCGGGTAATGTGCGTGAGCTTAAAAATGTGGTGGAGCGAAGCCTTTATCGCCACGGCAATGAACACATCCCTGTGCATAAAATTATTTTAGACCCTTTCGAAAGCCGCTTTAGACCTAAAGCACGTATTAAACATACACAAGCCCCTGTTGCTGTGCAAAATGAAGTTGTTAACACCCAGCCTACAGAAGCGCCTGTAACACCGAGTTTAAGTAACGCAGAACTTGAGTTTCCTTGTGACTTAAAAACACTCTCTAATGAATTTGAGATCACATTAATAAAAAAAGCATTAGAACATAGTCAATTTAATCAAAAGAAGACTGCAGAAGTACTTGGTTTAACGTATCATCAATTACGTGGTTATTTGAAAAAATACAATTTGCTGGAATAGTAGAGGTTGTGCGGGTGCGTAAATTATTACTTGCTTTATTATCATTGAGTTTAGTAGGTTGCATTGATAGTAAAGAAGAAATCTTAGAAGAAAAAAACCAAGGCCTCGTTTATTGCGCTGAGGCAAATCCTGTGTCGTTCAATCCACAAGTCACAACCACAGGATCAACCATCGATATTATTGCTAACCAGTTGTACGACCGGTTAATTAGTATTGACCCTGTGACCGCCGAATTTAAAAGCGAACTAGCCACCGACTGGAAAATTAGCAAAGACGGTAAGTCTGTCACATTTACTCTGCGCAAAGAGGTTAAATTTCATACCACCGCGTATTTTACTCCAACACGCGAATTTAACGCTGATGACGTCATTTTCACTTTCAGTCGTTTATTTGATGTATACAACCCCTATCACTTTGTCGGTGATGCGAATTACCCCTACTTTCAAAGTGTGGGTATTGACCAACTTATTCGTAAAATTGTCAGGGTGTCTGATCACCAAGTTCGGTTTGAATTATTTAACGCAGAAAGCAGTTTTTTAGCGAATATGGCGACCGATTTCGCCGTGGTGCTCTCTAAAGAATATGCCATGGCGCTCAAAGCCAACAACCAAGAAAACCTATTTGATCAATATCCAGTTGGCACCGGTCCTTATATTTACAAAGAATACCGACGAGACCATTTAGTACGCTTTTATAAAAACGCTGACTATTGGAAACACGAGGTGACACTTGAGCAGTTGGTGTACGACATTACCCCTAATGGCACTACGCGTATTGCTAAAATTCTTACCAAAGAGTGTGACGTAACTGCGCATCCTAGCAGTGCACAGTTAAGTATTTTAGCTCAGCGAGATGATATTAACGTTGAAAAGGAAACCAACTTAAACATAGGTTATTGGGCATTTAATACCGAACGCCCTCCGTTTGATAACTTAAAAGTACGCCAAGCCTTAGTGCATGCCATTGATATAGAAAAAATAATGCAGGCAGTTTACTATGGTAATGGACTTCGTGCGCGGTCAATATTACCACCCACGTCGTGGGCGTTTGAACCACAAAAGAACATGCCAATTTTCGACCCACAACTGGCAAAAAAATTATTAACTGAAGCAGGTTTTCCAAAAGGGTTTGATATGAGCATTTGGGCTATGCCTGTCAGCCGTATTTATAACCCCAATGCACGAAAAATGGCAGAGCTGATGCAAAGCGATTTACGCAAAATTGGCGTTAACGTTAATATTGTCGAGTATGAGTGGAACACCTTTATTCAACGCATAGGCGAGCACCGTCACGACAGTGTATTATTAGGTTGGGCAGCAGATACGCCTGATCCTGATAACTTTTTTAGCCCGTTACTTAGCTGCACCGCGACCTTCAGTGGCAAAAACCCAGCGAACTGGTGTAATCCTGAATTTGATTTACTGTTAACTAAAGCTCTCGATACGACCGATTTAAATTTACGTAAACAATATTACGACGCAGCACAAAGCATGATCATCAAACAATTGCCTTTACTGCCAATTGCCCATGGCATGCGTTTTCAGGCAAGTAGTGCTGATGTTGAGGGGATCACACTCGGGCCATTTGGCGCTATTTCATTGGCTAACGCGAGGAAGAAGTAATGTTATTCGATTATATTTTACGCCGCCTCGGATTGTTATTTTTCATGGTGTTATTACTGAGTATTTTTACTTTTTCGCTGAGCTACTTATTCCCTGGCGATCCACTGAGTAACTTAAGCGGCATACCAGACACTAACTTTACTCAAAATGCACAGCTAGAAGAAAAGTACCTGTTTAACAGTAACTACTTTATGCAGTACATTGCCTTTGTCGGGCGAATAGTACAAGGCGATTGGGGCGTGTCGTTTGCCTCAGGAGATAGTGTTTTTGCTCACGTGGTTGATTTAATTCCAGCGACCTTAGAGCTGAGTATTTATGCGTTAGTCATCTCGGTTGTAGTTGGCGTGCCTGTCGGGATTTTAGCATCGGCTTATCATAAACAATGGCCTGATAAATTAATTAGCTCAACAGCTATGGTTGGCTATTCTATGCCTATTTTTTGGCTCGCGTTATTACTAATTATGGTTTTTTCGCTTAAACTTGGTTGGTTTCCTATGTCGGGGCGAGTGAGCTTATTGTATGAAATACCTGCCAGTACGGGGTTTATCTTACTGGATATTTTACTTGCTGATTTTCCCTACAATGGCATGGCAATGCTTGATGCACTGCATCACCTAACGTTACCTACCATTGTACTGGCTATGTATCCAACTACTGTATTAGTGCGCTTTACTCGCGAATCGATGTTAAAAGTGATGGATCAAAACTTTATCAAAACAGCTCGCGCCAAAGGCCTTACTCGTGGGCAGCTTATTATTCATCACGCCCTGAGAAATGCATTACTGCCAGTCATAAAGCAAATTGGTTTGCAATTTAGCACCTTGATCACCCTTGCTATGATCACCGAGGTTATTTTTTCATGGCCGGGGATTGGCCGTTGGTTAATAGACAGTATTTATCAACGTGACTACCCTGCTATACAAGGGGGGTTAATGGCCGTTTCTTTTTTCATTATTATTGCGACAATTATGGCCGAACTGACCTACACCCTACTCGACCCTCTGTCTCGGAACCAAGCACATGGCAAAGTTTAACTTATTTTCAGAAGATTCAAATAAATCGCCATTAGCGAGACTCTGGCGAAAGTTTAAAAATAACCACCCTGCACTGGTTGGTTTATGGGTGTTTATTGCCTTTAGCCTGTTAGCGGCTACCGCACCTTTTCTTGCGCCTTATGGGGTAAATCAACAGCACAGTGATGCACTATTACTGCCTCCCTCGTGGAATGAAATGGGCGATGTGCGGTTTATACTTGGCACCGATGATTTAGGCCGAGATGTGCTGTCCCGTTTAATGAATGGCGCCACATATACGTTCGGGTTATCGGTTGTGGCTGCACTGATCACCACTGTTATTGGTGTGTTGCTAGGTACCTTTGCAGGGATCAACAAAGGCATACGTTCTAGTTTTTTGAACCACTTACTGGATGTAACGCTGTCAATTCCCTCATTGTTACTGGCCATCATTATTATTGCTATACTCGGTCCTGGATTAATGAATACCGTATGGGCAATTATTTTGGCCTTATTACCCCAGTTTATTCATTCAATTAGAAACCTGATAGTTGACGAACTTGGCAAAGATTATGTTACCGCCTACCGCTTAGATGGCGCCTCTAAATGGCATATTTTATCGCGCGGGATTTTTCCTAATGTGTATGAGTATATTGTGGTTATTTTTACTATGGCCCTCTCCACAGCTATTTTAGATATTGCTGCGCTAGGGTTTTTAAAGCTTGGCGCACAGCCGCCCACCACTGAATGGGGTGCTATTTTGGCTGAAAACTTAGGGCTTATTTACTTAGCGCCATGGACAGTGGCACTTCCGGGTGTACTGCTATTTTTAGCCGTTCTTTCAACAAACTTGGTGGGCGATGGACTTCGCAAAGTTTTACAAGCGCGTAAGGCCGATTAAATGCATTTACTAGATATTCGAAATTTAACCATAGAGCTGCAAACGTCTGAAACTGCTATTCGCGCTGTTGACCGAGTAAGTTTTAGTTTAAAAGAAGGTGAAGTACACGCCTTAGTGGGAGAATCCGGATCAGGAAAAAGCTTAATTGCAAAAGCCATTGTAGGCGTACTTAACGAACGCTGGGTTATAACCGCCGATAGAATGCATTGGCGCGGTGTTGATTTAATGCGCCTCACACCTGAGCAGCGCCGTAAAACCGTCAGCCAAGACATTGCAATGATTTATCAAGATCCAAGTCGCTGCCTTGACCCTACTGCAAAAATATTTAACCAAATCGCTGAAACACTGCCTGAAGTAGCCGCCAAAGGGTTTTTCTTAAAACGCAACCGAGAGCGTAAAGACCGTGTTAAAGCCTTAATACATAAAGTAGGTATTAAAAATCATGAAGCCGTGCTTGATAGCTACCCTCATGAACTCTCTGAAGGTGTGTGTCAAAAAGTCATGATAGCCATGGCCATTGCGCGTACACCTAAGTTGCTCATTGCTGATGAGCCCACAACCGCACTAGAGAGTACCACTCGTGCGCAGGTATTTCGATTATTAAAAAGTTTGAATCAGCTAAAGAATATGTCTATTTTGATGATTTCCCATGAGCTAGAAGAAATAGTAAATTGGTCACATGGTATTCATGTTTTGTATTGCGGACAAATGGTTGAAGCCGGTCCAACGCACCTTATTTTTAGCCAACCGCGTCACCCTTATACGCAGGCTTTATTAAAAAGCTTACCTGATTATGAGCACGGCTTAGCACATAAAGAACCTTTTTATGCACTAAAAGGTACCATACCTACACTACAACATTTACCGATTGGTTGTCGTTTAGGACCGCGTTGCCCGCAAGCACAAAAAGAGTGTGTGGTTGCCCCTAAACTCTCTAAACACCACGGCCATAGTTACGCGTGTCACTTTCCATTGATCAAGGAAATAAAATAATGCAACCCTTGTTAAAAGTTCAAGCCTTATCAAAAACCTTTAACATACGTGCAGGTTTATTTAGCCGTAAAAAATTTGATGTACTAAAAAACATCTCATTTTGTATTGGTAAAGGTGAAACAATTGCCATTATTGGTGAAACCGGTTCAGGAAAAAGCACCCTGGCTAAATTATTAGTGGGTGCATACAGTGCCGATAGCGGGCAGATATTACTAGAGAATAACACCATAGAAAACAATGGTAATCGTGATGCCCAGTGTCGTTATATCCGAATGATTTTTCAAGACTCCGCCACCTCATTAAACCCAGCAGTGACCATTGCTGAAATGCTCGATGATTGTCTAAAATTCAATACTGATTTTGATAGAACTCAACGTAGTGAAAAAATTGCTAGTACGCTGCTTAAAGTGGGTCTACTGGTCGATCATCAGCAATACTATCCGCATATGTTTAGTGTAGGGCAATTACAGCGTGTAGCGCTCGCTCGTGCGCTTATATTAGATCCTAAGGTTGTTGTGCTCGATGAGGCACTTTCATCGCTTGACCCTTCTGTAAGAGCGCAAATAGTAAACTTATTACTTAAACTACAGCTTGAAACTGGCTTAACCTATATTTTGATCACCCATCATTTAAGTTTAGTGCGCCATATTAGCGACCAGCTAGTGGTACTCAATAAGGGTGAGATTGTTGAATACGGTGCCACAGAAACTATTTTTCAAAACCCGCAGTCAAAGGTCACCCAGCGCCTGTTAAGTTGTTAATGAAAAACAAAAAAGGCGCCAATTGGCGCCTTTTATAGTTTAGCTATGATTTATTCAGCAGGTTGCGCTGCTTTTGGTACTTTTAGTTCCGCTTGTTGCTTAAGCGACTCAATGAATACCGTATAGTTTTTCTGTGCTTGGGCCATGGTGATATTTTGCTTCATTTGTGGCTCAATGCTGTCACTCACTGGTGCATCATTTACCGCATTAAGCGCAACAATAGCAGCATCACCATTGTTTAAGTTAACTACATCATAAACTGCGCCATCATGTGGGTGCGCCATTTTAAATACTTGGGTAACAATAGCAGGCGAAACAGCAAAGCTTTCACGAGTAAGTTGCGACTCATGACGAACGCTTAGTGACTGCTCAGCAGCAACGTCATTTAAGCTCTTACCGTCTTTGATTTGTGCAAATAAGGTACGTGCTTTTTCTTTAGCAAGATCCGACGCTTTTTCGTTTACTAAGCGTGTTTTAATTTGCTCGCTTACTTCGCTCAATGCTTTAGTTGCAGCTGGTTGATGCTCGTTAACACGAATCACAATCACGTGCTCATTACCAAGTTCGATTACTTCAGAGTTTACTTTATCTTCTAGTAATTCAACTGATGATAATGCGGTTATAACCGCAGGATTATTAAGCGGCTCAGGAAGCGCACTCAGTGCTAATAGCGGTGTAGATTGTACTTCAACACCTGCTACTTCAGCAGCATCGTCTAAGCGGTCAGAAATTTCAAAGGCTAATGCACCCATTTCTGTTTGCTTCTCGTAAAACGCATCCACTTTTTCAGCTTGCTCAAGTTCAGCGCGTAAATCGGCTTTAACGGCATCATAAGGTTTAACTTGCTGCGATTGAATGTCTGTAAGTTTAATGATGTGATAGCCAAATTCAGAGGCTACTACATCAGAGTAATCACCTTTGTTTTGCAGTGCAAAAGCAGCATCCTCAAATGCAGGCTCCATGACATCACGTTCAATCCACTCTAAGTCACCACCCATTTCGGCGCTAACAATATCATCTGACGACGATTCAGCTAATTGTGCAAAATCAGCACCCGCATTAAGCTGGGCTAATAAAGATTCAGCTTTGGCTTTTGCCGCATCGTCATCTTCACTGTTATCAATTAAAATATGTGATACACGACGTTTTTCAGGCTCAACATATTGCGCTTTACTCTGCTCATAATATGCTTTTACGTCGTCTTCGCTTACCGATGCAACATCGATATCATCTGCATCTAACTCAATGTAATTAACTGAAATAAGCTCTGGCGATAAAAATTGCCCTGCATTTAATTCGTAATAATCAGCCACTTCTTGATCAGTAACGTCAACATCAGCCTGCATTGCTTGTTTATCAATGACTAAATAATCAATGCTGCGAGTTTGTTGTTGCAGTGCAATGGCTGATTTAAGCTCGTTTTGCAATGCAAAGTCAGTTCCTGCAACCGCTGACACTAACTGGCTACGTGTCATATCATCACGAAGGTACTCTCGAAATGAATCAGGTTGGAAGTTCATTTGACGAATCACTTGTAAGTAACGGTCGTTATTAAATTGATCGCCAATTTTAAAATAAGGAAGCTCTAAAATTGTTTGACGAATACTTTCATCACTCACACGCAGACCCAGCTCAGTCGCTAACTGGCTTTGTAATTCTTGTTGTACTAAACGGTCAATCACGCCTTGACGTATTTGAGCCATATAAGTTGGATCGGCTGCTATTTGGGTAAAATATTCACCAAATTGTTGTTCTAAGCGGCTACGTTCATTTTGAAACGCACGGCTAAATTCTGTTTGGCTAATTTTAATTCCATTTACTTCAGCAACGGGTTGTTCTGTGGTTTGACCTAAGTAACTACCGATCCCAGCTAAGGCAAAAGATAAAATCACCGCGCCTAAAATGACTTTGGCTACCGGCCCTTGCGAACCTTCTCTGATTTTCTCAAGCATTTGTTTATCTCTTTTCTGACCAAGGTCTTTTCTACCTTGTCATATGTAAAAAAAGCGTATCTTACCAGATACGCTTTTTCACTTGAAGTAACTGGCGGTGAAGTAACTTAATTCATCGATTAGAATAATTAAGCGTATTGTTCACTCGCCATAACTAATTTGTTTACACAGTGATTAGTTTACTGCGTCTTTAAGCGCTTTACCGGCTTTAAAAGCTGGGATGTTAGCAGCAGCAATTTGAATCGTTTCACCAGTTTGTGGGTTACGACCTGCACGAGCAGCACGCTCACGTACAGAGAAAGTACCAAAACCAACAAGTGCAACTGAGTCGCCATCTTTTAGCGCGCCAGATACAGATTCGATGAATGAATCTAGTGCACGACCAGCAGCCGCTTTAGAAATGTCAGCATCAGCTGCGATTTGATCGATTAATTGAGATTTATTCACAATATCATCCTCTTTCATTGTTGTTATCAAGAGCGATTGTTTTTTTAAACTAACATCACTGTTTTGAAATTTTTGAGCATTTATTTAAAGCTCATATGATTATATTTTTCTTAAGCCTAGGCCCTGCAAGGGCTAGGCTTGAAAACCAGTGCTTAACTTATCATACCGTTTAGATTTGAAAAGCCCCTAAAAGCACTTTTTTTGGCTTTTTTACTGCTTTTTCGGAGTTTCGACTGAAAAACTATCAACTGGATGCACTAAAGCAAGCTTTAATACCTCATCAATCCATGTAACTGGGTGAATATCAAGACCCGCCAATACATTGTCAGGTATCTCTTTTAAGTCACGTTCGTTAATTTTTGGAATGATGACCGTTTTAATCCCACCACGGTGAGCCGCTAATAATTTCTCTTTTAAACCACCAATAGGCAATACTTCACCACGTAAGGTAATTTCACCTGTCATGGCTACATCAGAGCGCACCGCATTACCGGTTAAGCTTGAAACCAAACACGTTACCATTGCAATACCGGCACTTGGGCCATCTTTAGGTGTTGCGCCCTCAGGTACGTGTACGTGAATATCGCGTTTTTCATAAAAGTCGCTATTAATACGCAGCTCATCAGCACGATTACGCACAACGGTCATCGCCGCTTGAATCGACTCTTGCATCACATCGCCTAACGAGCCTGTATAGGTCAGCTTACCTTTACCTGGTACTGCAGCACATTCAATCGTGAGTAAGTCACCGCCTACTTCTGTCCATGCTAGGCCTGTAACTTGGCCAATACGGTCGCCGTCTTCTGCTTTACCATAATCAAAGCGTTGCACACCTAAGTATTCTTCAAGGTTATCTGCATCGATCGTCACTGTTTTAGTGTCTTTCTCGATTAAGATATTTTTAACCGCTTTACGACATAGCTTAGATACTTCACGCTCTAAATTACGCACGCCCGCTTCACGGGTGTAATAACGGATAATACCAATGATGGCACTGTCGGCAATTTCAACTTCTTTAGCTTTTAAACCGTTACGCTTAATTTGCTTAGGAATTAAGTGCTCTTTAGCAATATTTAGCTTTTCGTCCTCGGTGTAACCCGATAATCGAATCACTTCCATGCGGTCTAATAAAGGACCTGGAATATTAAAGCTGTTTGAGGTTGCCACAAACATGACATCAGATAAGTCGTAATCAACTTCTAAATAATGATCCGCAAAGTGACTGTTTTGCTCAGGATCTAATACTTCTAACAATGCTGATGCAGGGTCACCGCGCATATCCGCTGACATTTTGTCAATTTCATCTAACAAGAATAATGGGTTTTTAACGCCCACTTTAGTCATGTTTTGAATTAACTTACCAGGCATAGAACCAATATAAGTACGACGATGCCCACGAATCTCAGCCTCATCGCGTACGCCACCGAGTGCCATACGAACGTATTTACGACCCGTTGAACGCGCAATAGACTGCCCAAGTGATGTTTTACCTACCCCGGGCGGTCCAACTAAACATAAGATTGGCCCTTTAAGTTTATTTGTACGCTGTTGTACTGCGAGGTACTCAATAATACGCTCTTTGACTTTATCAAGGCCGTGGTGGTCGCTATCTAATATTTTTTGCGCGCCGGCTAAGTCTTTTTTCACCTTAGAGCGTTTTTTCCACGGTACGTTAATTAACGTATCTATGTACGAGCGAACAACACTGGCTTCTGCCGACATTGGCGACATCATTTTAAGTTTGTTAAACTCTGCCGTGGCTTTTTCTTTTGCTTCGCTGGGCATACCTGACTCTTCAATGCGCTTTTTCAACGCTTCAAATTCATCCGGTACGTCATCAATTTCACCCAACTCTTTTTGAATCGCTTTCATTTGCTCATTGAGGTAATACTCACGCTGCGATTTTTCCATCTGCTTTTTAACGCGGGTACGAATTTTTTTCTCAACTTGCAATAAGTCTATTTCACCTTCCATCAGCGCCATTAAGTACTCTAAACGTTCTGTAACGCTAGATATTTCAAGTACTTTTTGTTTTTCAGGCACTTTCAATGGCATATGCGCAGCCATGGTATCAGCAAGGCGCGCTGGCTCATCAATACCAGAGACCGAGGTCATCACTTCAGGTGGAATTTTTTTATTTAATTTTACATAGCCTTCAAACTGGCTTAATGCACTGCGAATAAAGATATCTTGTTCTTGCTCGTTCACTGAATCCGATTCAATAAACTGTGCATTGGCAACGAAAAAGTCTTCGTTATCAACAAACTCTTCGATATTCGCACGTTGTGTGCCTTCAACTAATACTTTTACTGTACCATCGGGTAGCTTTAATAATTGAAGTACAGTCGCAATTGTCCCAACACGATAAATATCGTCTTTCTCAGGCTCATCTACAGTTGCATCTTTTTGTGCAACTAAGAAAATTTGTTTGTCTTTATCCATTGCCGCTTCAAGGCATTTTATTGATTTTTCACGGCCTACAAAAAGCGGGATCACCATGTGTGGATACACCACCACATCGCGCAGTGCTAGCACAGGGATTTCGACTCGATCGTTTCTCTCAAGCGTCATTGTATTTTCTCTTTGCACTTCATTTATTTAAAGATTACTCAAGTATATGGGGATAACCTAATTAAAGTTCAACAATTTTTGTTAACTCGATTAAATTAATTATAAAAAAAGGAGCCATTGGCTCCCTTTTTTTATAATTAGCTCAGAATTTAATCTGCTGCTGCGTGTTCTTGATTACTGCTATCATAAATTAAGATAGGATCAGACTCGCCTTTAATAACGGTTTCATCAACAACCACTTTGCTAACGTTATCAATTGAAGGCAGCTCATACATGGTATCAAGCAATACACCTTCTACGATTGAACGCAGGCCACGCGCACCGGTTTTACGTTCCATTGCTTTATGAGCAATAGCACGCAGTGCATCATCACGAAACTCAAGCTCAACATCTTCCATACCAAACAATACTGAAAACTGTTTAGTAATGGCGTTTTTAGGCTCACTTAAAATTTGTACCAGCGCGGCTTCATCAAGTTCAGTCAATGTAGCAACAACAGGTAAACGGCCAATAAACTCTGGAATTAAACCATATTTTACTAAATCTTCTGGCTCAACATCTTTAAATGTTTCACTTAAAGAGCGGCTCGCTGCCGACTCTTTAACGTCAACACCAAAACCAATACCGGTGTTTTTGTGGCTACGCTGCTCAATAACTTTATCAAGACCAGCAAATGCACCACCACAAATAAACAGTATTTTAGAGGTGTCTACTTGCAGGAACTCTTGCTGTGGATGTTTACGTCCACCTTGTGGTGGAACAGAAGCCACTGTACCTTCAATCAGTTTAAGTAAGGCTTGTTGTACACCTTCACCTGATACATCACGTGTGATTGATGGGTTATCTGATTTACGTGAAATTTTGTCAATTTCATCAATGTAAACAATACCACGTTGTGCTTTTTCTACGTCGTAGTCACATTTTTGTAAAAGCTTTTGAATGATGTTTTCAACATCTTCACCCACATAACCGGCTTCGGTTAGTGTGGTGGCATCGGCCATTGTAAACGGCACATCTAGCAAACGTGCTAACGTTTCAGCTAGTAGTGTTTTACCACTCCCCGTTGGACCAATTAATAAAATATTACTTTTACCTAGTTCAACGTCTTGTTTAGTTGATTGGTTGCGTAAACGCTTGTAGTGATTGTAAACCGCTACAGACAACACTTTTTTCGCATGCTCTTGGCCAATTACGTAGTCGTCTAAGTGGTTACGAATTTCTTTTGGCACAGGTAATTTGTCAGCGGCATCATGCTTAGGCGCGATGTCTTTAATTTCTTCCCTGATAATATCATTACACAGCTCTACACATTCATCACAAACGTATACTGAAGGTCCTGCAATTAATTTTCGAACTTCATGCTGGCTTTTGCCGCAAAAAGAGCAGTATAACAATTTATTACTTTTGTCGCCGTCTGTAGGAGTGTCAGACATTCAGCTACCTCATTTTATTACGTTGGCCACCAAAATCTTGGTGGCTATTTTAATACGCTTTAACTATACCAAAATTTAGTGTTTTTCGCATAGTAACTCTCATTAGCAAGCATCACTGCTTGCAGGCATACTTACTTGCTACCGCGATTAGTAAATACTGAGTCAACAATACCGTAATCTACAGCTTGGCTTGCACTCATAAAATTGTCACGGTCTGTATCGCGTGAAACAACGTCAAGCGGTTGGCTAGTATGCTCAGCCATTAAGCGATTTAACTTGTCTTTAATAGACAGGATTTCTTTTGCGTGTATTTCAAAGTCAGACGCTTGACCTTGGAATCCACCTAACGGTTGGTGAATCATCACGCGTGAGTTTGGTAAACAAAAACGTTTACCCTTCGCGCCACCAGACAGTAAAAATGCGCCCATACTAGCCGCTTGGCCTACACAGATTGTGCTTACGTCTGGTTTAATGAAGTTCATTGTATCGTAAATAGCCATTCCCGCAGTGACAGAGCCACCCGGTGAATTGATATATAAGAAAATATCTTTCTCTGGGTTCTCTGATTCTAAAAATAGCATTTGCGCTAAGATCAGGTTTGCCATGTTGTCTTCAACTTGGCCCGTTAAAAAGATAATACGCTCTTTTAATAGCCTCGAATAAATATCAAACGAGCGCTCGCCTTTAGCTGTTTGCTCAACAACCATAGGGACTAATGCGTTTAGGGGATCTGTCATACCAGTGTTCATACTTATTTAATTCCTTATGCGCTTATACTTATTCTGAGAAAAGCATAATGATCATTTTTAGCTAATTAAGAACCACAAACTAAAATGGCCCGGGCACACTGCATAAACAGAGTAACACGAGCCATTTAATCGTTAGCGAGCGCTTAAGTCAATGACTTATTATGCACCTTGCTGTGGATTCATGATGTCATCAAATGCTTTTTCAACATCAGTCACAGTTGCTTTAGCTAAAATAGCTTCAACAGCTTGCTCTTCCATTGCTACATTACGCATTTGCTGCATTAGTTGATCATTTGCTTTGTAGTATTCTACTACTTCAGTTGGATCTTCGTATGCAGAAGCTACAGTAGCAATCAATGCTTCAACTTTAGCGTCATCAACTTTGATGTCATTCGCTTTAATCACTTCACCTAATAATAGGCCAGTTTTAACACGTGTTACAGCTTGTTCGTGGAACAATTCAGCTGGAAGCTCTGGCATGTTTTGACCATTGCCACCAAAACGTTGAGCAGCTTGCTCACGTAGAGCGTCAACTTCTTGGTCGATTAATGCTTTAGGCACTTCAACTTCGTTTTGCTCTAAAAGACCTTTGATTGCTTGGTCTTTTACGTTAGCTTTAACCGCTTGGTCTAGCTCACGCGTCATGTTCTTTTTAACTTCTTCTTTAAGCGCGTCTACGCCGCCTTCGGTAACACCGAATTTAGTTGCAAACTCATCGCTTAATTCAGGTAATTCTTGCGCTTCCACTTTTTTCACTGTGATAGTGAATTGAGCCGCTTTACCTTTTAAGTTTTCAGCATGGTAATCTTCAGGGAAAGTTACATCAGCAACCACTTCTTCGCCTGCTTTTTTACCAACGATGTTATCTTCAAAACCTGGGATCATACGACCTTGCCCAAGTTCTAATGGGAAGTCTTCAGCTTTGCCGCCTTCAAATTCTTCGCCGTCGATAGTACCAACGAAATCAACCGTTACACGGTCGTTTGCGCCAGCCGCTGCATCAACATCAGCCCAAGAAGCGTGTTGCTTACGAAGTGTTTCTAGCATGTTTGCTAAATCTTCGTCCGTAACTTCTACCGCTGGTTTTTCAACAGCAATTTTCTCTAAACCTTGAACTTCAATTTCAGGGTAAACTTCAAATGTTGCTGAAAACTCTAAATCTTTACCTGCTTCAAGCGCTTTAGGAGCAAATGTCGGTGCGCCTGCAGGGTTAATTTTTTCAGCAACAATTGCTTCAATGTAATTACGTTGCATTACTTCGCCAGCAACTTCTTGACGAACAGCTGGTCCGAAACGCTTGTTGATTACTGATACTGGAACTTTACCAGCACGGAAACCGTCGATACGCTGCGTTTTTGACAGTTGTTGTAAGCGTTTTTTTACTTCGGTCTCAACGTTCTCTGCAGGAACGGTGATGGTCAGACGGCGCTCAAGGCCTTGAGTCGTCTCAACAGAAACTTGCATGATTTACCTCAATATTCAATTTTGGCGACTGTTCGCCTTCCTTACAAACAAAGTAATCTATAGGCGTCTTGATAAAATTCAAGCTTTGGGCTTAAAAAAATCCGTCGCTACCAGGAGATACCATTGCTGCTCTGCCCTTCGGGCACTATATTATTAAACAAATAGACGCGGCATTATAACCTAATATTTATGATAGTCGAGTGTAGGGGGCAATTATTTGGGGTAGATCAGGGTAGATAACGACTAAGCGAATAAAAAACAGACTAATTAAGTGAAAATACGATTAGTAAAGAAAAAATTAAGGGAGTTGCGTAATAAAAGTAGAATTTAGATGTGTTTTACTTAGGGGAAAATGGTCGGCGATGCAGGATTTGAACCTGCGACCCCTTGGACCCAAACCAAGTGCGCTACCAAACTGCGCTAATCGCCGATGTAGATATTTGGTATATGAGAAAAAATAAGATGTTCAAACAACACAAAACCC